>NZ_JBFAXX010000114.1:0-12547 GCF_040680995.1 Kitasatospora sp. NPDC051914 | reverse complement strand
GGGGGTGCGGCCCGGCCGCTCGTGCTCTACTGCGGGACTCAGCCGATCAGGCTGCGCAGCACGTACTGCAGGATGCCGCCGTTGCGGTAGTAGTCCGCCTCACCGGGGGTGTCGATGCGGACGACCGCGTCGAACTCGACGTCACCGGCCTTGACCTTGACGGTCTTCGGGGTGCGGCCCTCGTTGAGCTCGGTGACACCGGTGATGGAGAAGGTCTCCTCGCCGGTCAGGCCGAGCGTGTCGGCCGTCTGGCCCTCGGGGAACTGCAGCGGCAGGACGCCCATGCCGATCAGGTTCGAGCGGTGGATGCGCTCGTAGGACTCGGCGACGACGGCCTTGACGCCGAGCAGCGCGGTGCCCTTGGCGGCCCAGTCGCGGGACGAGCCGGAGCCGTACTCCTTGCCCGCCAGGACGACCAGCGGGATGCCGGCGGCCTGGTAGTTCTGCGAGGCGTCGTAGATGAACGACACCGGGCCGTCGGCCTGGGTGAAGTCGCGGGTGTAGCCGCCCTCGGTGCCCGGCGCGATCTGGTTGCGCAGGCGGATGTTGGCGAAGGTGCCACGGATCATGACCTCGTGGTTGCCACGGCGCGAGCCGTAGGAGTTGAAGTCACGCTTCTCCACACCGTGCTCGGTGAGGTACTGCGCCGCCGGGGTGCCCGGCTTGATGTTGCCGGCCGGGGAGATGTGGTCGGTGGTGACCGAGTCGCCCAGCTTGGCCAGGACGCGGGCGCCGGCGATGTCGGTCACCGGGCTCGGGGTCTTGGCCATGCCCTCGAAGTACGGGGGCTTGCGGACGTAGGTGGACTCGGCGTCCCACTCGAAGGTGTTGCCGGTCGGGACCGGGAGCGACTGCCAGCGGTGGTCGCCCGCGAAGACGTCCTGGTAGCCCTTGTCGAACATGTCCTGGTCGATGGAGCTGGCGACGACGTCGGCGACCTCCTGCTCGGAGGGCCAGATGTCGGCGAGGAAGACGTCGTTGCCGTCCGCGTCCTGGCCGAGCGCGTCGCGGGTGATGTCGACGTTCATGTTGCCGGCGAGGGCGTAGGCGACCACCAGCGGCGGGGAGGCCAGGTAGTTCATCTTGACGTCGGGGTTGATCCGGCCCTCGAAGTTGCGGTTGCCGGAGAGCACCGAGACGACCGCCAGGTCGGACTCGTTGACGGCGGCCGAGACCTCCTCGGGCAGCGGGCCCGAGTTGCCGATGCAGGTGACGCAGCCGTAGCCGACCAGGTTGAAGCCCAGCTTCTCCATGTACGGGAGCAGGCCGGCCTTCTCGTAGTAGTCCATGACGACCTTGGACCCGGGGGCCAGGGTGGTCTTGACCCAGGGCTTGACGTGCAGGCCCTTCTCCACGGCCTTCTTCGCCAGCAGGGCGGCGCCCAGCATGACGGAGGGGTTGGAGGTGTTGGTGCAGGAGGTGATCGAGGCGATCACGACCGCGCCGTTGTCGATCTCGTAGGACGAGCCGTCGGGGGCGGTGACGGCGGTCGGCTTCGAGGCCTCGGCGGAGTAGGTCGGCAGCGCCTCGGCGAACTTGGCGGCGGCCTCGGCCAGGACCACGCGGTCCTGCGGGCGCTTCGGGCCGGAGATCGACGGGACGACGGTGGAGACGTCCAGCTCCAGGTACTCGGAGTAGACCGGCTCGACCGACGGGTCGTGCCAGAGGCCCTGCTCCTTGGCGTACGCCTCGACCAGGGCGAGCTGCTGCTCGTCGCGGCCGGTGAGCTTGAGGTAGTTGATGGTCTCGGCGTCGATCGGGAAGATCGCGCAGGTCGAGCCGAACTCCGGCGACATGTTGCCGATGGTGGCGCGGTTCGCCAGCGGGATGGCGGAGACGCCCTCGCCGTAGAACTCGACGAACTTGCCGACCACACCGTGCTTGCGCAGCATCTCGGTGATGGTGAGCACCAGGTCGGTGGCGGTGGTGCCGGCCGGGAGCTGGCCGTTGAGCTTGAAGCCGACCACGCGCGGGATCAGCATGGAGACCGGCTGGCCGAGCATCGCGGCCTCGGCCTCGATGCCGCCGACGCCCCAGCCCAGCACGCCGAGGCCGTTGACCATGGTGGTGTGCGAGTCGGTGCCGACGCAGGTGTCGGGGTAGGCCTGGCCGCCGCGGACCATGACCGTGCGGGCCAGGTGCTCGATGTTCACCTGGTGGACGATGCCGGTGCCGGGCGGGACGACCTTGAACTCGTCGAAGGCGGTCTGGCCCCAGCGCAGGAACTGGTAGCGCTCCTTGTTGCGGCCGTACTCGATCTCGACGTTCTGGACGAAGGCGTCCGGGGTGCCGAACTTGTCCGCGATGACGGAGTGGTCGATGACCAGCTCGGCCGGGGCCAGCGGGTTGATCTTGGACGGGTCGCCGCCCAGCTCCTTCACGGCCTCGCGCATGGTGGCGAGGTCGACGACGCACGGCACACCGGTGAAGTCCTGCATGATCACGCGGGCCGGGGTGAACTGGATCTCCTCGGACGGCTCGGCCGTCGCGTCCCAGTTGCCCAGCGCGCGGATGTGGTCGGCGGTGATGTTCGCGCCGTCCTCGGTGCGGAGCAGGTTCTCCAGCAGGACCTTGAGGCTGTACGGCAGCCGCTCGGAACCCTCGACGGCGGAGAGCTTGAAGATCTCGTACGACTCGTCGCCCACCTGCAGCGAGCTGCGGGCGTCGAAGCTGTTCGCGGACACGACTGACTCCTTCTGGGTCCACCCGATGGTAAGGTAAGCCTTAGCTAAGCCCACCCCGCCGATGTGGAAGGCGTGCGGCTCTCGGCAACTATCTTGACGTCAAGATAAATGATAGTGCGAAGTTATCTCGATGTCGAGATAAACCATAGTGCATGGCTGCGTCCAAACTTCACCCGGCGATGCCCCTGCGCAACTGCAGCAGGTCAGCCCCGGCGGCGCGAACGCGCGAACCACACCAGCGCCAGCACCCCGGCCAGCACCAGCAACCCCACCACGACGACCACCACCGGACCCGCGGTCTCCCGGGGCTCGGGAGCGATGTCGGCCAGCAGCACGGCGGTTGCGTTCACAAGAGGTCCTTTCGACGGTCGGACGGCACGGCCGGGGCGATCCCCGAGACGAGCAGCAGCAGAACGGGAAACTCCAGATAGGCGTGGTAGCTCGCCACTGCCGCGTACAGCGCCTTGCCCTGCACCCAGTCGGTGGCGAACAGCACGGCGAGCGCCGCCCCCGCGGCGGCCCCCAGCGCCCACGCCCGCCCGCCGCGCAGCACCGGCACCCGCCGCTCGAAGGCCGCGGACGCGTCCGGCGCGTACCGCGGCAGGAACCACACCCACACCACGTAGTGCATGGTCTGCAGGAAGGCGAACACGGCGACGAAGCGCAGCCCCGCCGCCGTGTGCAGCCAGGCCGGCGGCGTGTACGCGGCCTCCAGCCGCCCCACTCCCCCGGTGGCCGGTGCCAGCGCACCGTCCAGCGCGCCCGCCAGCAGCAGCGCCGGTACCGCCAGCACCCAGCCGCACTGGACCGCCAGGAACGGTCCGCGGCCGCGCGGCAGCACCCTCGACCACTCCCACAGGAAGACCAGCGGCACCAGGTTGTGCAGGTGCGCCAGCACCACGAAGTGGTACGCCGGGAACGCCAGGGAGGCCGCCGCGGCGGCCCCCAGCACCAACAGAGCCGCGGCCAGGGGCAGCAGGCGCCCGCGCAGTGCGTACAGGCAGGCGGCCACCAGCAGCCCGTACGCCAGCAGGATCTCCGCCGTCCGGGAGAAGGCCCCCGGCGGGAGCAGCCGGCAGACCACGATGCCGGTGATCAGCACCAGCAGCAGGCGCAGGAACGGGCCCGCCAGGACCTGCTCGAACCGGCCCGCCACGTAACGCAGCTCGAGGACGTTGTGGAGGATGCCGAAGGTCGCCAGGCCGAGCACCGCCAGGGTCGCCGGCGCCCGCAGCGCGAGCACCAGCGCCAGAACGGCGGCCGCTGCGAAGCCCGCCGTCGGCAGCACGCCGCCGGCCGACCGCGCCACCGGCACCACGCCTGTCGCCATGCCGGACCTCCCCGTGGCACGATCACGCCCGTGCCGTATCCCCTGGCCCTCGCCCTCACCCTGCTCGTCGAGGTGCCCCTCTACACCGCGGCACTCACCTGCACCGCGGCCGTCACCGCGCCCGTGCCGGTCGGCCCGGCCGCCAAGGCCGCCCGGGTCGTCCTGGCGGGCGCCGCGGTCAACCTCGTGACGCACCCGGTGCTCTGGTGGTTGCTCCGGCAGGCGGCCGACGGGCCCGCCGCAGCCTACTGGACGGCCTTCGCCCTTGCCGAGACCTCGGTCTGCCTGGTCGAGGCGGGGCTGCTGGCGGTGCTGTTGCGCCCCTCCCGGCCGCCGCTGCCGCTGCTCGGTGCCGCCGCGCTGACCGCCAATGCGGGCTCGGTGCTGGTGGGGCTGCTGGCCTCCGGCTGAACGGGCGGGTGCGTACCGGGGTTGGGTGTGCACCGGGTCGGGTGCGCCCGGGGCGGCGGTCGAAGCAGACGGGGGGCGGGAACGGACGGTGGGGGGCGTGCGGGACTGTCCGTCCGGGGGTGGCGGGCGACTACGGTTGAGCCGAGCCGACGGCCGGACGGGCCGGCGGTGCGGAGCAGACAGGCCGGGGGCAGCTGAATGATCGTGGTGGACGCGTCCGCGCTGGTGCTGGCACTGGCGGACGAGGGCGAGCGCGGCGAGGCCGCGCGGGCCGAGCTGGCCCGCGACGGCGAGTGGGCCGCGCCGGACCACGTACTGATCGAGGTGATGCAGTCCCTGCGCGGGCTGTACCTGGCGCGCGAGGTGACGGCCGAGCGGGTGTCCGAGATCGCCGACCGGCTGCCCGGGCTGACCGTGCGGCGGGTCGACGTGACGCCGCTGCTCGGACGGATCTGGGAACTGAAGGACAATCTGACGCCCGACGACGCGGCCTACGTCGCGGTCGCCGAGGACCTCGGGGCGCCGCTGGTCACCGCGGACCTGCGGCTGATGCGGGCCAGCGGGCCGCGCTGCGAGATCCGCGGCATCCGGCCCGCCCCCGCCGGGAAGCCGGCCGCGGACCGCCCCACGGGCAGGGGCCGGAACAGCTAGGACTTGCCGTCGAGGCGGTCCGGGTGCCTCGGAAGGGCGCAGGGGTCGGGGTGGCGCCGCGGGGTGACCGCTCGTCCGGGTGATGCGTCGGCACGGCGACGTGCACGGCGCACCGCGGGCGGTCACCGTGGTGGGCGGTCCCCCGCCCGGCGTCCGCCGCGGCCCGTCGAGAGGTGTGCCGATGCCCGTCCCGTTCGCCGCCGCCCTGCCGGCGCTCCTGCTGCTGCCGGCGCTGACCCCGCCGGGCACGGTCGTCGAGGCGGACTTCGACCGGGCCTCGGTCTTCGTCCCGCCGGTGGCGATCAGCCATGCGCCGGACGTGGTGCCCTACGGCGCGCACGTCCGGGTCACCGTGGCCCGGTCCGGCGGCGGAACGGCGGTCTCGGTGGAACTCACCGGCGCCTCACCGGCCGCGGACCTGGCGGCACACGTGCACACCGGGTACTGCGGGGCCGATCCCGCCTCCTCCGGGGCGCACTACCAGGATGTCCGGGACCCGGTGCAGCCGTCCACCGACCCGGCCTACGCCAACGACCGGAACGAGGTCCGGCTGGCGCTGCGGACGGACGCGCGGGGGGACGCGGCGACGCGGACACGGGTCGGCTGGGCGTTCCGGCCCGGCGGGGCGCACTCGCTCGTCCTGCACACCGTGCACGCCGCGGGCGCCCGTGCGGCGGGCGCCCGGGTGGCGTGCGTCAACGTGGACTTCTGAGCCGTCGCGGGCTCCTGCCCGGACCGGCCGGCGGGTCAGGAGCCCAGGGTGGCGACCAGGACGGCCTTGATGGTGTGGAGCCTGTTCTCGGCCTGGTCGAAGACCACCGAGTGCGCGGACTCGAAGAGCTCGTCCGTGCACTCCAGCTCGGTCATGCCGGTCTCCTCGAACATCTGCCGGCCGATCTCGGTGCCGAGGTCGTGGTAGGCGGGCAGGCAGTGCAGGAACTTCACCGCCGGGTTGCCGGTGGCCCGGACGGTGTCCATCGACACCTGGTAGGGCTTGAGCAGGGCGATCCGGTCGGCCCAGACCTCCTTGGGCTCGCCCATGGAGACCCAGACGTCGGTGTAGAGGAAGTCGGCGCCGGCGACGCCCTCGGCCACGGACTCGGTGACGGTGATCCGGGCGCCCGTGGTCTCCGCGAGCTCCCGGGCGGCCTTCTGGACGTCGTCGGTCGGCCAGAGCTGCTTGGGGGCGACGATGCGCACGTCCATGCCGAGCAGGGCGCCGGTGACCAGCAGCGAGTTGCCCATGTTGTTGCGGGCGTCGCCGAGGTAGGCGAGCGAGACCTCGGAGAGCGGCTTGGCACAGTGCTCCCGGACGGTCAGCACGTCGGCGAGCATCTGGGTCGGGTGCCACTCGTCGGTCAGGCCGTTCCACACCGGGACGCCGGCGTAGGCGGCCAGCTCCTCCACGATCGCCTGGCCGTGGCCCCGGTACTCGATGCCGTCGAACATCCGGCCGAGGACACGGGCCGAGTCCTTGATCGACTCCTTGTGGCCGATCTGGGAGCCCGCCGGGTCGAGGTAGGTGGTCGAGGCGCCCTGGTCGTGGGCGGCCACCTCGAAGGCGCACCGGGTGCGGGTGGAGGTCTTCTCGAAGATCAGCGCGATGTTCTTGCCGCGCAGCCGGGGCTGCTCGGCGCCGGCGTACTTGGCGGCCTTGAGCTGGGCGGCGAGGTCCACCAGGAAGCGGAACTCCTGGGGAGTGAAGTCGAGCTCCTTGAGGAAGTGCCTGTTCCGGAGGTTGAACGCCATGCCGGGCTCCTGGGTCATCGATGGTGAGATGGGAAGTGTATACGACCACCGGAATTTCTATGCAGGGACGAGGGATGTGATGCGGGTGACCCGGCCCGCTCCCGCACTCACGGGGACGGGCCGGCGGCCCGGGCAGCAGGTCACAGGCTGCCGACCGCTGCGCCGGGCCACTGCAGAGCCTCACAGCCGGGGGTCGACCGGCTCCGACTCCAGCGCCAGCACCGCGAAGACCGGCTCGTGCACCCGCCAGAGCGGCTCGCCCGCGGCCAGCCTGTCCAGCGCCTCCAGGCCCAGCGCGTACTCGCGCAGCGCCAGCGAGCGCTTGTGCCCGAGGAAGCGCTGGCGCAGCTGGTCCAGGTACTCGGTGTAGTCGGGGCCGTAGATGATCCGCAGGTACTCCCGGCCGCGGACCTTCACACCGGGCTGCACCAGCCGCCCGCCGGCGTCCCGGACGAGCGAGGCCAGCGGCTTCACCACCATGCCCTCGCCGCCCGCCGCGGTCAGCTCCTCCCACCAGGCGATGCCCGCCGCGACCGACGCCTCGTCCGAGGTGTCGACCACCATGCGGCCGGTGCGCTGCAGGATCGGCTCGTCCCCGTCGTCGGCGGCCGCCATGCGGTCGATCCAGTCGAGGTGCCGGTCGTGCGGGAGCACGGCCAGGTTCGCGCCCTCCGCGGCGAGCAACTGGAACGGCGCCAGCCGGATGCCGCTGAGCCCCTCGGTCGGCCAGCAGTAGCGCCGGTACGCGGCGGTGAAGGCCTCCGCGTCCAGGGCGCGCTGCCGCTGCCGGGCCGTCAGGTGGGCCACGTCCAGGCCGCGGTCGGCGGCGCGGTCGAGGGCGTCGATCACCTGCGGCAGGGCGGCGCCCGCCGCCGCACCGACCGCCGCGTACTGACGGCGCAGCAGGTCGGCCGCCTTCAGCGACCACGGCATCAGCTCGGCGTCAAGCAGCAGCCAGCCGGTGGCCAGCTCGTCGAACAGGCCGGCCTTCTCGGCGGCCGCCCGCACCCGGTCGAGGACGGCGCCGGTGAGCTCCTCGTCGCCGAGGAAGGCCCGGCCGGTGCGCGTCCAGATCGCACCGGGCCCGGCGATGCCGAACCGCTTGTCCAGCGCTGTGCCGTCCCGGGCGACCAGGACGACGGCGCGGGAGCCCATGTGCTTCTCCTCGCAGACCACCTGCTGCACCCCGTCGTGGCGGTAGGCGAAGAACGCCTCCTCGGGGTGCTCCAGGTACCCCTCGCGCCGGGAGGTCGCGGACGGGGCCATGGTCGGCGGCAGGTAGGCGAGCAGCCGGGGGTCGAGCGCGAAGCGGCTCATCACCTCCAGCGCCGCGGCCGCGTTCTCCTCGCGGACGGAGACCCGGCCGTGGTGCGCCGTCTCGACGATGCGGCGGCCGGCCACGTCGGCGAGGTCCAGCGGACGGCCCTCTCGGCCGCCGGGCGCGTCGCTGTGCAGCGGGCGCACCGGCGCGTACCACTCCTGCTCGGCCGGCACGGAGACCAGCTCGCGCTCGGGGTAGCGCAGTGCGGTCAGGCTGCCGCCGAAGACGCAGCCGGTGTCCAGGCAGATGGTGTTGTTGACGAAGCTCGCCGTGGGCACGGGGGTGTGGCCGTAGACGACCAGGGCCTTGCCCCGGTACTCCTCCGCCCACGGGTAGCGCACCGGCAGGCCGTACTCGTCGGTCTCGCCGGTGGTGTCGCCGTAGAGGGCGTGCGAGCGGACCCGGCCGGAGTTGCGGCCGTGGTACTTCTCCGGCAGGCCGGCGTGGCAGACCACCAGGGCGCCGCCGTCCAGCAGGTAGTGGCTGACGAGGTCGCGCATGAACGCCCGGACCTGCGCCCGGAACTCCTCCGGCTCGGCGGCCAGCTGGTCGATCGACTCCTGCAGGCCGTACGAGACGGTGACCTTGCGGCCGTCCATGTACCGGCCGAGCTTGTTCTCGTGGTTTCCGGGCACGCAGACGGCGTGGCCGGCCGCGACCATGCCCATCACCAGGCGCAGCACGCCCGGGGTGTCGGGGCCGCGGTCGACCAGGTCGCCGACGAAGACCGCGGTGCGGCCCTCCGGGTGTTCGGCGTCGACGGCCCGGCCGAGCCCGTCCCGGGTCAGGCGGTAGCCGAGGCGGACGAGCAGCGTCTCCAGCTCGGAGCGGCAGCCGTGGATGTCGCCGACGATGTCGAACGGGCCGGTGAGGTGGCGCAGGTCGTTGTAGCGCTTCTCCGGCACGATCTCGGCGGCGCCGACCTCCGCCTCGCCGCGCAGGACGTGCACCTTCCGGAAGCCCTCGCGCTCCAGGCCCCGGAGCGAACGGCGCAGCTCGCGCTGCTGGCGCGGCAGGACGTGGGCGGGCAGCTGCCGGTCCGGCCGGCTGCGGTTGCGCTCGGCGCAGACCGCGGTCGGCACGTCCAGGACGATCGCAATGGGCAGCACGTCGTGGTCCCGGGCGAGCTCGATCAGCGCCTTGCGGGACTCCGGCTGGACGTTCGTCGCGTCGACCACGGTGAGGCGGCCGGCGGCGAGCCGCTTGCCGACGATGTAGTGGAGCACGTCGAAGGCGGCGGTGGAGGCCGACTGGTCGTTCTCGTCGTCGGCGACCAGCCCGCGGCAGTAGTCGGAGGAGATCACCTGGGTGGGCAGGAAGTGCTTGCGCGCGAAGGTGGACTTGCCGGAGCCGCTGGTACCGATCAGCACGACCAGGGACACGTCGGTGACGGGGAGCCGGCGGGCGGACGGCGAGGCCTCGACAGCGCCGCTGTCGGCGGCCCCGGTGGCGGCGGTGTCGGCCGCGGTGGCCTCTGCGGTGTCGGTGGCGGCGCCGTCGGGGAGGCTGCCGCCGGTGGGCCGGACGTCGGAGGTCATCGGGTCACGCTCCCTTCAGGGGCATTGTCGGCGGTGGTGGTGCGGAACAGGGCGAGCTGGGTCGGCGCGCCGACCTCCTCGTCGATCGGGCCGACGGGCCGGATGTCGACCGTGTAGCCGTAGGTGCGGGCGACCCGCTCGGCCCAGTCGCGGAACTCGGCGCGGTCCCACTCGAACCGGTGGTCGGCGTGCCGGACGTGACCGGCCGGCAGCGACTCCCAGCGGACGTTGTACTCGACGTTCGGCGTGGTCACCACGACGGCCGTCGGACGGGCGGCGCCGAACACCGCGTACTCCAGGGCGGGCAGCCGGGGCAGGTCGAGGTGCTCGATCACCTCGGACAGCACGGCGGCGTCGTACCCCTTGAGCCGGGCGTCGGTGTAGGTGAGCGCGCCCTGGACGAGCCGCACGCGGGACGCCTGACGCTCGGTCATGCGGTCCAGCCGCAGCTTCCGGGCGGCGGCGGACAGCGCGCGCGAGGAGACGTCCACGCCGAGCACCTCCGTCACCCGGGCGTCCTTGAGCAGTGCGCCGACCAGCTCGCCCTGGCCGCAGCCGAGGTCGAGGACCCGGGCGGCGCCCGTCTCGGCGAGCGCGGCGAGGATCGCCTCCCGCCGGCGGACGGCCAGCGGGACGGGCTTCTCGGCCCCGTCCCCGGCGTCGTCCGACGGAGCCGGGGCCGGGCGGGCGTCGTCGGCGCCGTTCCCCTCCTCCGTGTCGGTGGCGCTGCCGGGAGCCGCGTCGGTGGCGGGCTCGGTGTCCGGGTCGTCGTCCACCGCGTTGTCCAGCTCCTCCGCCTCCCTGTCGTCGGCCTCGGCGAGGCGGGCCAGGGCCAGCCGTTCCATCGCGAGCCGGGTGAGCGACCATCGGCGGGCCAGGTAGCGGCGGGTGATCAGGGCGAGCTCGGGGTGGTCGCCGAGCCAGCCCTCGCCGGCGGCGAGCAGCTTGTCGACCTCGTCCGGGGCCACCCAGTAGTGCTTGGCCCCGTCGAGCACCGGCAGCAGCACGTACAGCTGCTGCAGCGCCTCGGCCAGCCGCAGCTCACCGGTCAGCTCCACCCGGACGTAGCGGGACTCGCCCCACTCGGGGAACGCCTCGTCCAGCGGGATCGCCACGGCATCCACCTGCCAGCCCAGCGGCTCGAAGAGCCGCTGCACCATGGCCGGGCCGCCCTCGCTGCCGCCGGTGGCGGGCACTGCGGGCAGCGAGATCCGCAACGGCATGGGCAGGTCGGCGCGGCCGGGCAGCTTCTCGCAGACACCCTTCATGGCGGACCGGAAGACCGTCCGCAGCGCCACCGACAGCAGTGAGGACGCGGCGTAGGGCCGGTCGTTCACGTACTGGGCGAGGGCGAAGTCGGGCGAGCCGGAGCGGCCCTTGCCGCGGCCCTGCCGCACCAGGGCGACCGGGTCGACGTCGAGGAGCAGCGCGGCCGTGCACGCGTGCTCCGTCGCCTCCGGGTAGAAGACGTGCGCCACCCCGTGGGAAGTCGAGAAGCGCTGCACCTTCTCCGGGTGCTTGTGCAGCAGAAATCCCAGGTCGGTGGCCGGGCGATCGGCTGTGGCCGTGGTGGAGATCGAGATGAACACCCGGTCGAGTATTGCCGACGGGTGATCGCCGGGTCATCGGGATTTCGGGCCGGGACGGCCGCTGCACGGAGCCCCGGGCGGGCCGCAGGGCGTGCGCCCGGGAACAGCTCGGCGATGTCCGCACGGTGAGCGCGTTCGGCAGGGCCACCCCCGATTGGTTAACGTGCACGATGTGACTGCTGAAACCTCCTCTTCCGCCCGCGGCGCCGTTGCGGCCGGCCTGGCGACGATCGCCGCCGACGGCACCGTCCTCGACACCTGGTTCCCCGCGCCCGAGCTGACCGACGAGCCCGGCCCGGCCGGCACCGTGCGGCTCACCGCCGAGCAGGCCGAGGCTGCGCTCGGCGCCGGTGCCGCCGAGGCGCTGCGCAGCGACGCCCGCCGCGGCGTCGAGGTCGTCGCGGTGCGCACCGTCGTCTCCTCGCTGGACGACAAGCCGCTCGACACGCACGACGTGTACCTGCGGCTGCACCTGCTGAGCCACCGCCTGGTCAAGCCGCACGGCCAGAACCTGGACGGCATCTTCGGCCTGCTCGCCAATGTCGCCTGGACCAGCATCGGCCCGGTGCCGGTGGCGAACCTGGAGCAGGCCCGCCTGGCCGTGCGCGCCCAGGGCGGCCAGCTGGCCGTCTACGGCATCGACAAGTTCCCGCGGATGACCGACTACGTCGGCCCGACGGGCGTGCGGATCGCCCACGCGGACCGCGTCCGCCTCGGTGCGCACCTCGCCGAGGGCACCACGGTGATGCACGAGGGCTTCGTCAACTTCAACGCCGGCACCCTCGGCACCTCGATGGTGGAGGGCCGGATCAGCGCGGGTGTCGTGGTGGGCGACCACAGCGACATCGGCGGCGGCGCCTCGATCATGGGCACCCTCTCCGGCGGCGGCAAGGAGGTCGTGTCGGTCGGCGAGCGCTGCCTGCTCGGCGCCAACGCCGGCATCGGCATCTCGCTGGGCAGCGACTGCGTGGTGGAGGCCGGCCTGTACGTGACCGCCGGCACCCGGGTGACCACCCCGGACGGCAAGATCGCCAAGGCGGTCGAGCTCTCCGGCCAGGACAACCTGCTGTTCCGCCGCAACTCGCAGAGCGGTGCGGTCGAGGTCATCGCGCGGTCCGGCTCGTGGGGCGGCCTGAACGCCGAGCTGCACGCACACAACTGATCTCCGGTGCTCCGGGCGGGCCCGGGCGGCGTACTCCGGTTGGCCCCCCGCGCCCCCGGGCGTTGTAGGGGGCGCACCAATCCGCGCTCGGGGTCGGCCCGGGGCCGGCCGG
>NZ_JBFAXX010000113.1:0-13904 GCF_040680995.1 Kitasatospora sp. NPDC051914 | reverse complement strand
CCGGTGGCCGTCTTACGTTCTCAGGCGACACCCGCTACCGGGACGAAACCCCCGGAACGGGTGGAACCCGTACACCACTTCCCTGGACGCAACCGCGGCCCCAGCTCGCCGGGCTAGAAGCCGATGTACCCGCCAACGTGCGAGGCCCATCGGGCCCGCCGCTCCAGCGGCTGGCAGAGTGTGATCAGTTCGGGGCAGCGGCCTGGGAGGTCCGCAGTTGAAGATCAGAAACCTCAGGTCGGGCGTCACCGAAATGCAGCTCGTCTGCGAGCAGTGGCAACCCGAGTACGGCGAGCGGTTCATGTCTGGAGAATGCGAAGGACTGCTGATCGGCTGCCACCGTCCGGGTGCCTCGGTGGACCTCTCCTTCGCTCCCGCTCTGCCGAACCTGCGCTCCCTACGGCTCGGGCTCGGCATCAAGGATCCCGGGCCGGCAGCCGCGTGCCGAGACCTTACGCTTCTGCACGTCAGTGACCGACAGAAGGGACACCTCGACCTCTCCGGGCTGCGAGCCCTACGGGAACTGGTGGCGCCCATGGCGATCGGACTGGAGACTGCGGCCAGCCTGCCCGCACTCGAATCCCTCACCGCGCTCGGCTGGCGCCACGGCGCACTGGAACCGCTCGGCGCGCACCGGCACCTGCGGTTCCTGCGGATCGAGTGCCTCATGCGCACCGGCGAACTCTCCCTGACAGGCACAGCCGGCCTGCCCGAGCTGAGGACCCTGTGGATCTACGACGGCCACCTGACCGACACCGCTGAACTACCCGCCGCCGCGCGGCTGGAGGAGATCCGGCTAGTCGGCGCGAAAACCTCGTCCGTGGATTTCACCGCTCGACTGCCACGACTGCAACGGCTGGTCCTGGAGAACTGCGGCCCACTGGACTCCCTCACCCCACTGGCAGGCCACCCATCCCTCACCGAGGTGACCATCGCCGGGAACACCGTTGTCCAGGACGGCGACCTCCGCCCGCTCGCCGACAACCCCCGACTACGCCACATCGCAGTGGAGCGCGGCGCCGCCCACTACAGCCACACCCCGACGCAGATCCGCCGGCCCGCCCCCACACCCACGCGGTAGACAGCCCGGATTTCCCCGAGACAGCAGTCCACCGCACCGCCCCGAGCTCCGTCCGTCGTACTGGCAGAGCCCAACACAACCCGGTCGGGACGACCCGCTACGCCCACTCCACGCCGTGCTCGGCGAGCTGCGCGAGCTGCCCCGGGGTGAGCTTGGCGCGCCTGGCCTTCTGGTTGTTCAACCACGCACCCAGACCCACGTGAACGACCTCGACAGTGTCCTCCCCGCCGGGGCCGGCCACCGGGACCTCCAGCGGTTCCTTGTGCGGGCGCGGGACCCGGACGTGGCCCTCCCGGCGGGCGAAGGCTGCGAGGGCTGCCAGGCCCTGCTGGAAGCGGTCCGCCCGGGAAGTTTTCGGCTTTGCCTCCGCGGCCTGCTTGGCGGCGACCAGCTCCGGGTCGGGTTCGATGCCGATCGCGGTCAGCAGGTCCTGCTGGTCCTACTCCAGGCCGGGCCAGCCGGCCCGCTGCGCCACGACCCAGCGGCCGAGCTGCTCGCCCTCGAACACCGTCTCCTCCGGCAACACGGCCCAGTCCACTTGGCCGTCCAACTCCAGCCACCACTGCCGCGCCACGCTGTAGGCGCGCTGCCAGACGATCGGCCAGGCGGGGCACCACCACGGGTCGATCTCCTCCAGCGCGGCCCGCCGTTCCGGCGCCAGAGAACTCGGTTCCCCGGCCGGGACCTGGGCGGAGGCCCGCAGTTCGGAGAGCCACGTCCCGATCGCGTACCCGCCGACCGACGCCCGGGCCGGCGCCGCGAGCGACCCGCCGTGTTCCTTCGCCCAGACCCGCGCCCAGGCCAGGCCTGCCTCGAACCGCGCATCCGACACCGACCAGATCATCCCCAGCGCATCCAGCATCTCCACCCGATGACGCGCCAATTCACCCGCGGCATGCTCCGAACGCCTATCCGACACCCACTTGCCAAGCGGAAAGTTCCCCTTCTTGCCCACCATTTCTGAATAAGGAACATCCAATCCGCCCGTCTCCTGAAACCAGCGCCGAGCGTGGCTGATCCCCTCCCGCCAGTACTGGTTCTCGCCCTTCAGCACCCGGGACGCGATGAACAGCGCCAGCACGTTCTCGTCCACCGGCGTCTGGAACCGCACCGGCAACGTGAACGCACCCGACCCACCCTCACCTGACCCACCCTCACCAGGCAATACAGCAGCCTCAGCGCTGCGCCCCTTCGTGCGCTTCCCGGACTGCTGCGGCACCGCGAGAGCCTCGACCACGCGCTCGTCGTGGCTGCGGAGCGCGGTCAGGATCTTGACCAGGGGACCATAGCTGTCCGACTCCAGAATGTCTCCCGGCTCCTCACCGGGCGCCAGGAAAATGGGCACGATAAGGCTCGCCGTCTTGCCCTCCCCAGGCATGATCCGCAGGGCCCGGCCGATGGCCTGGACGATATCGACCATGCTGCCCCGGCCATTGAGTACGACCGAATCTGCATTCGGGATATCCACACCCTCGCCGAGAACACGACACTGGGACACGATCCGATGCCTGAGACCGTCGTCCTCCTCGCCCCGCCCGAAATCGCGAATGACGTCCTTGCGGAAATCCACATCGTGCTCACCCGACAGCCATTGCGCCCAGACCTCGTCCGGGTATTTCTGCGGATTGCCGAGGTGCAGTTTCTCGACGGTCTGGTTCAGCGTCTCGGAGAAATAGCGGGCTTCGAGCGTGCGGTTGTGGAAGGTGATGCACCGCTCCAACCTTCGCTCGACCACCGTCTTGATCAGCCCGGCCTGGATCGCGGCGAGGTGCGCGGCCGGCACCTCGTCCCCACTCCCGTCCTCGGCCTCCCCGACGCCGGGCCCGAACGGCACGCCCTGCCGCTCCGTGCCCACGCGGTCGGCGCGCGGGTCGCGCAACTCCAGCACCACCACCTCGAACGGCGCCAACAGCTTGCGATCGATGGCCTCCGCCAGGCCCAGCGTGAACACCTGCGGCCCGTAGACGCGCCAGTCGTCCATGGACACCGCGAACTCCTCCGGGAGCGGCTGCCGGGCGTCCTCACGCCGCCGCATGGCCGCACCCGGCGGTGCCCAGATCCGCGGCGTTGCCGTCATGTACAGCCGCCGCTCCGCCGGGATCTCCGCCTGCTCGTGAACGATGGTCCAGCTCTTCTCGACGCTGCCCGAGCTGCGGTGCGCCTCGTCGCAGACCATCAGTGCCAGCGGCGCCAGCACCTCGCCCCGCTGCTTGGCCCAGTAGGCGTAGGCGTCCGCCACGGCCCCGACCGAGGTGTACGTGGCGAACAGCGTGGCTGGCCTACGGCGCCTGGCTGCCTGCTCCAGCCACATGCCGATCATCAGCGGACTGGTCGTCGCCCTCACCCCGGCCGGCAACTCCGAGTCCACCAGCGAGCAGACGGCGTACATCTCCCCGGACCGGCCAGCGGCACGCCACGAGCCGATCATCTGCACCAGCAGATCCAGCGTCGGCACCACCACCAGGACAGTGCCGTGCGGCGCCAGCTTCTGCCCCGCCGCCGCCCCCACGAACGACTTCCCTGAACCCGTGGCCATCTGCACCGTGACCCGCAGACCACCCGGAGGGACCAGCCGCCCGGGACGGGGCGTCAGGCCCCGCACGATGGCTTCCAGCGCCTCCTCCTGGTGCCCCCGCAGCGCAACCCCGCCACCTGCCGGCCGCATACCCTGACCCACCGTCCCAGCCACTCGCCATTGCCGCCTGGGCTACGCCCGCTCGACGCACCCGCATGACGGAGACTGCCACACGCGGCGTCCCGTCCTGCCTGCCTGCCTGCCTCGAGCTGGCCTTGCTGCCTTCCAGGTCGATACCAGCAATCGAGAGAAGTACACGCCCAGTTGGTCCTTCTCGGTAGACTGCAGGTACATGGACGGCGATCAGCAGCGGGACGAATGGCGGGCCACTCTGGCCCAGCAGGTCATCACCGACTGCCTTGGCCAATGGCTACGGTCGGCCAATGAGGCGGCGGTGGCCGCGGTCGGTTCTGAGCACGCCGCCGAGAGTGCGCGGCGGGCCCTGCAGGCCAGCGAACGGTTGACTCGCTGGCGTGAGCACGGCGACCTCGGCGGCGACACGGCCGCCCGGATCGCCGACGCGGTGGTCCAAAGGATGAAGGATGACGAGAGGGGCGTTCGGGCCGCGGAGAAGGCCGACGACTCCTTTCCGTCCTTCGACAGCAGTTACCGGGCCGCGGCAACCTGCCAGTGGCTCCGCGACCAGGGCTATGAGATTCCCGTCTATCCCGAGGAGCCGGGTATGTGACCTGAATCCAGGTCGGTGGCCTGTTCGTGGACACGCGGGCAGAGCGCCCGGAACGATCGCCAGGACAGGGATTCCGTGCACGGCCCGCTACCCATCATGAGCACAGCCGGCGCCGCCGATCGCCGGTCCGCCTGACGGCGATGCCGAGGAACCAGGCTGAGCCGCCGGCCGTCACCGGAAGGAGTTCCGAACAAAGTCGAGCAGTATGCGCCGGAAATGTGAAACCGAGGCCTTCCGGAGAAATTGCATTCGCTGGAGCGGAATCCCGACCGCCACGGTCCACCTTCCGGCGGATGGAAACGGCGGTGCGCGGTGCAGCCGGCCCGTCCCGGGCTGCCGGGGCGACCGTCCCCGCCGACTGGCGCCCGCCCGCTGCGCGCCGCTCTGCGCGGGCGCCTGTCCCCCCGGCTCGGTCTGATCCTGCGGCCATGCCGGGCAACTACCTTGGGGCGAATGCCTGTTGGTGGCTGTGGCGCCGCAGTGGTGCCGTCTTGCGGGCGGCGCCGACACGACCGGGGCGGAATATTCCACCGCCGCGCACTCGAGCCTGCTAGGCTCGTCGATAGTTGCAGTAGTGGTTCCCATGAACTTTGTGTGCGCCTGCTGGTGTATCGCAGGCGCATTTTTGTTTCCCGGCTCTTCCCCGGGTGGGTGCTCATCGCGGCGACTCGAAGCCCGCGCGGTGCGTGCTTCGGACAGCCCCTTGAAGGAGATTTCTTTATGGCTAATGGCACTGTGAAGTGGTTCAACGCGGAAAAGGGCTTCGGCTTCATCGAGCAGGAGGGTGGCGGCCCCGACGTCTTCGCCCACTACTCGAACATCAACGCCAACGGCTTCCGCGAGCTGCTCGAGGGCCAGAAGGTCGAGTTCGACGTCACGCAGGGCCAGAAGGGCCCGCAGGCCGAGAACATTCGTCCGCTGTAGTTTTTCTGCCATGGCACCCGCCTGGCAGCGAGGGGCCCGCACCGCGTACATGATGCCCGGTGCGGGCCCCTCGACATTGCGCCACGACGCATTCCCCGGTCGTTCAAGCCCCTGGCTCCGCCACCGGCGGCCATCCCCACGCGAGACGCACAGCGCCGCGTGCGGATCGGCGCCCTGCCGTGACATCTCACGGCTTTGAGGTTCTTCGCTCCCGCCCTTCGCGGTGAGCGCGGACCTGAGGTGACGTGCCGCACGGTTTCACCGTCCACGCCCCGCCCTCTCCATACTTTCGGCCCGTTCCTCGCGATCTCCTGCCGGCGCCCCGCGCTGCGGAGCCGCCTCGCGACGTGCCGCCCCAGGAAGGTTTCCTATGAACCGCTCCAGTCGCTCCCCGTACCGGAACGCCAACTCTCGCTCCTCGGCCTCCGCCCGCTCCGGCAGCTCCTATGGATCCCGCTCCGGCGGCAGCTCCTTCTACGGCGACCGGCCTGCCGGCGGCCGGCGCACCTCCGATCGCAACGCCCGTCAGGGTTCCTCACCGCAGGGCGAGTTCGCGATGCCGGTGAGCACCACCCCGGCACTGCCGGCCGTTGAGTCCTTCGACGAACTGGACATGCCGAAGGTCCTGCTGTCGGAGCTGACCCGCCAGGGCGTCACCGAGCCGTTCCCGATCCAGGCCGCTACGCTGCCGAACTCGCTGGCCGGCCGCGACGTCCTCGGACGAGGCCGCACCGGCTCCGGCAAGACCATCGCGTTCGGCCTCGCCGCGCTGGCCCGCACCGCCGGACACCGCGCCGAGCCCCGCCGCCCGCTCGCCCTGGTGCTGGTCCCCACCCGCGAACTCGCGCAGCAGGTCACCGAGGCCCTCACCCCCTATGCCCACGCGGTTCGACTCCGCCTTGCGACCGTGGTGGGCGGGATGTCGATCGGCCGGCAGGCGCAGGCGCTGAACCGCGGCGCGGAGGTTGTGGTGGCCACACCCGGCCGACTCAAAGATCTGATCCAGCGCGGCGACTGCCGGCTGGACGGGGTCGGCATCACGGTGCTGGACGAGGCCGACCAGATGGCCGACATGGGGTTCCTGCCGCAGGTCACCGAACTCCTGGAGCAGGTCGCCGAAGGCTGCCAGACGATGCTGTTCTCCGCCACCCTGGACCGCAACGTCGACCGCCTGGTGCGGCGCTTCCTCAAGGACCCGGTCACGCACTCGGTGGACCCGTCCGCGGCGGCGGTCAGCACCATGGAGCACCACGTGCTGCACGTACAGAACTTCGACAAGAACGCCACGATCGCCCACATCGCGTCCCGTGACGGCAGGGTGATCATGTTCATCGACACCAAGCACGGCGCGGACCGCCTGGTGGAGGACCTGCTCGCGAACGGGGTCAAGGCCGCGGCCCTGCACGGCGGCAAGTCCCAGCCCCAGCGCACCCGCACCCTGGAACAGTTCCGCACCGGCCAGGTCACGGCCCTGATCGCGACCAACGTCGCCGCCCGCGGCATTCACGTCGACGGGCTCGACCTGGTCGTCAACCTGGACCCGCCGAACGACCACAAGGACTACCTCCACCGGGGTGGACGCACCGCCCGGGCCGGCGAGTCCGGCACCGTCGTCACGCTGGTGCTGCCCAACCAACGCCGCGAGATGGCCCGCATGCTGACCACGGCCGCCATCACCCCCGTCACCACCAGAGTCAGCGCCGGCGATGAGAACCTGGCCCGCATCACCGGCGCCCGGGTGCCCACCGGCATCCCCACCGTGATCGCCGACCCCGTCGTCGAGCGGCCGCGCCGCAGCCCGTCCACGAGCCGCGGCCGCCGCGGCCGCCGCGCCTATGCCGGCCGTAACCCGCAAACCGCCAACAGCTCCCGCAGCACGGCCCCCGGGCGCCTCGCCGCCGCATAGCACTCTCCGTGTAGCAGCTGCCGGGCCCGGCTCGCCGTGCGGACCGGGCCCGCGCAGTTCGCCGGCCAGCGACACCGGCTGCCCGCGACGGCCGCACGCGGAGTCCGTCAGCAGTGCCGCGGCCCACTCCGCGCCCCGCCGGAGGCATCACCGCCAGTGCCCCGATCACCGCCGGCCCCGGCCGGAGAGACACCAAGGAGTTCACTCATGGCCATCACCCTCGAACACCCCGCGATCACCACCACGGTCGGCGACCTCATGAACCCCCCGGAGCTGCAGATCAGCGACGACGTCATGGTCGACATGGCGATGGACATCCTGCAGAGCTCCGGCGCGGACCACCTCCTGGTCCGCGCCGAGGACGGCCGCTGCGCCGGGCTGCTGACCCGCCTGCACCTCGCACCGTTCCAGGCTCGGTCCTGGTACATCGAGCGCACCCCGGTACGCGACGTGGTCTTCGACCGCGCCCCGTTCGCCACCACCGGCATGCCCGCCGCCACCGCGGCCGCCACCATGCGTGCCCGCGGCCTGGACACCTGGCCGGTGGTGGACCACGACGGCCACGTCATCGGCCTGCTCAGCTTCTAGGACCGGCCACGGGCGTCAACACGCAGCAAAGGGCGCCTGCTCTCGACGGCCTGAGACAAGGGGCAGTGCCGCCCGGAGCCTGCGGGGTTCCCGCCGGGCCCGGCAGCCGCTGCCACCCGCGCAGGCGAACGGTAGGCAGGCCCCCGCGGGATCCTGGCGGGAAGAGGAAATCGACGGAAGACCGCGGCCGACATCCCGGCCGGACCGCCGCGATCGAGGTGGATCTCAGCGGCGAGGGCGGCCGGATCCACTCTTCACGAATCCGCCCCGGCAACGTCTGGAGCCGACGACGCGCGGGCCGAACCGATGATCCGCATCCGCGAGGCCGGCGGCCTCAGCGCATCCGTCTATGCGCACCTGCCTGCCCGTGCAACCGTGACGGAGCTGCGCCTGCTGAACCTGGCTGAACCGGTCGAGGCTCTGTTGTGTCGTACTGGCTCGGCCCGTGGCTGTGTGTGAGCTCGGACTGCGCCGCGACTGACCCCGAGATGGGGGCCGGACACTGGGGTGAGGCCCGATCGGCGCCGGCGAGTCCGGGGCGGGCCGCCATCGTGGCCGGGCCGGCGGTTCGGTGTGTGGCTCCGTGGCTGGCCGTGGCCGGTTGGGCCGCATCCCTGAGGGTCTGTGGGAGGCGGGAGTCGGTGTCCTATTCTGGAGGTCATGTCGAAACCTGACGGGCTGCTCGTCGACATCGCCGCGATGGTCGAGTCCGAGCACAACAACCAGATGTCGCTGACCGTGGTGGTGCCCGGAGCCGTGATCACCGGCAGGCTTGCGCCAGTGGCCCTGTGGTGGGAGCGAGTTGCAGAGGTCCTGCAGTCCTCGGAGCACCTGAAGCCGTTCGCCGCCCTGTTCACCCCGCCCGTCGACGCCTCGCCCGCACGTCCCACTCATCTCCATCTGCACCGGGCGAAGATCCTGCAGGGAAACTTCGGGCTCCCTCACACCGGCGGCATGTACCGCATCGCCATTGAGGACATCAGCAGCTGGACGGTCGGGGACCTCAGCTACTCCGACGCCTGACAAGGACCCGACGGGCCGGGCGCGAGCGTCTCCCGTCCGGCTCGGCGACGGGCCGATGCGGCGGTCAGTGCACCTGCTGGCGGGCGTGTGACCGATACAGCCGGTGACAGAGGGTGCCCTGGTGTCCTTCGTCAAGCCGCTTCGGCCACGGCCTGGCCGTCGTTCTGGTGGGGGCGGCGCCTGGTTCGTCATGCCGTCGGGAGCCGTGGTTGTGGCACAGGCCTGCGGGCAGGGGCCGGCCGCTGGGAGGCGCGTTGGCGCCGGCCGGCGGTTGGTGGTGTCAGCGGTGGTGGTCGGCGGCCAGGATGCGGCGGGCGAGAGCCGGGGTGAGCCGCACACCGCAGGGCCCGCAGGGCTGACCGAGCCGTGAGGAACCGGCGCCGTGGCAGGTCGCGCAGTCCGCGTCGGCGAGGCGTACCGCCTCCGAGCCCGAACCGTCCGTTGTCCTGCGCATGTGCATCACCGTCCTGTCCCGCGAGCACGTCGCCCGCTGCCACTGGCAAGTACGCCGGATCGAAGACAGAACGTAGTCCGCTACCGGACCATCCAAACGTTGCGGCATTTCTGCATCGTTTGGGCTCGCAGTGCGCAGTCGGGCTGATCATCGGGCCCGTGAACTGCGGGCCTGCCCGGGCCCCGGCCGGTCCGCGGACACCGTTGTGGCTGCGGCGCCGTGCATCCGTCCTGCCCCCGCGTACTGCTGTCCTGGCCGTTCGTTTCTCCAGGGCCGGCTTCCCCGGGTAGGGCCGGTGGCCTCCAGGGTGGGGCCTGGGCTCCTGGCCGTCCTCGCACGGTGGGAGATTACCGGTCCTCGGGGTGAGCGGAAATCTGTCCCGGCCGGAGTAGACATTGCGGGTCGGCGCGGTTATGGTTTCTCTCGTAGCCAGCAGTCGAGAGTGCCCGGCAGACACGAACTGCCGGGAGCAGTAAATGGTTCGCAGGTCGGCACGGCTGCGGGGTTCTGAAGCCGGAGTTGTGTGCAGTACGGCAACGGGACCGGTGGCCGGGCCCGGTGGCCCGCAGGTATCAGGGCCGCCACGAGTGGTGCCCGCTGGCTGAGTTCAGCGGGCGAATGGTGCAGTACCAGCAGTGGCAGGATGCGGTATCCCAGTGAAGGCGCCGGGCTGCGGGCGCGCGTGCTGGGAGGTTCGGCCAGCGGAGTCCCAGAACCCGGGCAGGTGCCGGGGGAGGGGCCGGCTGTCGGACCCGGGCGGCCTTCCGGGCCGCCGCGGCAGTACTAAGCAGGTGGCAATACCAGAAGTACCGGCAGTTCCCGCAGTACCAAGTGGTTCGCAGTTTCAGTAGTTGGCAGTACCAGCAGTACCCGATGGTTGGCAGCACCAGGTGAGTACCGACGAAGGATGAACGGAGGGGACAGAGCACCATCAGGATCGCCCGGCCGTGAGGATTCTTTCCGGGCGGACACCGCAGACCCCCAGAGTGTGAAGGACGGTGGTTTCCGGTCACGCATACGCGATCCCGGCACGCCCCTCCCGGGGCAGTGCCCACACAAGGAATCCGGCTCAGGGCCGGTAGATGGTGATATACCCCTTCGGGGCCCCGGAGCCGCAACGGCGCCGGGGCCCCTCCACGCGCTCCCGACCAGCTCGCACGACCCCACCCGAATCGCTTGTGAAAGAGGTGCAGTGGCCACGACCGCCGTCCGACCCCACACCCCAGAGCCCGACTCCCACGCCCGCCCGAGTTCCGGCACCAGTTCCAGTTCCGATTCCTTCGACGACGACGACTACCCCGCCTACACCATGGGCCGCGCCGCCGAGATGACCGGCACCACCCCCGGCTTCCTACGAGCCCTCGGCGAACACCGCCTCATCACCCCACTACGCTCCGACGGCGGCCACCGCCGCTATTCCCGCTACCAACTGCGCATCGCCATGCGCGCCCGCGACCTCGTCGACCAGGGCACCCCCATCGAAGCCGCCTGCCGCATCGTCATCCTCGAAGACCAACTCGAGGAAGCCCTGCGCCTCAACGAACAACTGCGCCGCTCCCAGCACGGCCAGGAGCCGCCGGCGGACACCTGACCCGCCGGTGACGGCCGGAAGCCGGCCAGGCTTCCCGCACAGGTGCGGGCGTTCCCGGCGGAACGCCGGCCGGATGTTGCGGCGGGCCGGAGCGGGGCAGCGGTGTCTCGCGGCTGCGGCGTCGTCTTCTTCGACGGCCGGCCGTCGCCCCGGTGGGCGCCGTGCTCCGGTCGCGTCAGTGCCCGCCGGCCGACAGCCGGCGAAGAGCGTGGTGCCGGTGCGGGCGGCCGCAGCAAGGCCGGCCGTCCGGGGAGGCGATGTGCCAGCTGCGCCCGGCCGGGGGCGATAGTCGCTGCCGACCTCGGTGACACGGCTATGGCGGTGGTTGCCGAGGCGAAGCGGTGGTGTGGGAGGCAGGCCAGGGCCGTCGGGCGGAAACTGGAGCGCATGGAACCCCGCTTCCACCAGAGCGATGCCACGGTGCACGCCGACGGTGACATCTACCGCTGCCGAGCGAACCTGCGCAGTTGGGCCGAGGATCCGGCAACCGGCCACCCGCCCGTGAGGGCGGGCCAGGAACAGTGGGCCGGGCGCCTGCACTTCGACAGCGACGCCGATGCGGAAACCGTCCTGTACGCCGACGCGCCGCACCTGGTCGTCGACGACACCGAGACCACGTTCACCGTCGACGACCTGGACCGTCCGACCGCGACACTCACCATCCGCGGCAGCGGCACCCCGCCGTTCTGATCCCCGGAGCGCGCCTGCTCTCGCGTGCGCACGCAGGCGCCCCCCTACGCGTTGGACGCGTATCCGTTTGCGAAGTTTGCCCACCAGGCCGGTTGCGCATGTCGGCGCCGCCGGCCCGGCCGGGCGTTGCTCGAACACCCGGGGGCAGAACAGGCCGTCCGCTTCGGTGGACGTCCCGAGCGCTGGCCGCCGGCCCCGGGAGAACTACGGCAGGTCCAGGTCGGGGCCGGCGCCGGGGCGCGGGGTCTCGGCGACGATCTCGTACAGCCCGGGGCCGGTTTTGCGGAACCAGCCGCCGACGGCTTTGGCGAGGCGGGCCTGCTGCACGTCCAGGCGGTCCATCGTGACGCCGGGCGCCATCTCCACGTACTCGTGGACCGTGGCGATCTCTTCCGGTGTCAGGTCGGACTCGGGCACGGCACAGCCTCCGGCGGTAGATGAGATTTCAACAAAATTGGCCCGAAAAGTACACAAACAAGCATATTCTTCGCAAAGGGTTACCAGTCCGTGAAGTGTGCGCGCGGATCACGCGAAGCGGTCCGGCACGCCACCCCTTCGGGTTCCATGAGCCTGCAGACACCACCCGCGGCAGACACCCGTTGCGGTCGGCCGGATCGGTCGTGCTTCAAGGCGGTGGAACCAGCAGGACGGGGTAGGGGTGGTGTACCGGTTGCCGTCACCTCGGCGTTCGCCGGATGCCCGTCGGCTGTCGCCGCACTGTCTCCCGACCCCGCGTGGAAATGTTGCTTCGGCCCACCCCTTCTGGTGGAGCCTGCGGTGGGCTCGGAGGGCACGTCATGACTTCCTACAGCCGTCTTGTGGAGCGGGCCGGGCCGGTACCCGACATCATGATCGACACCGCGACGGTCGGGCAGGCGGTGGTGTGCTCGATCGCCGGGATGCTGCACACCGACAACGAACGGCAGGTACGCAGGGCCCTGGATGTGGCCCTCGGCCGGCGCCCGGCGGTGCTGGCGGTGGACCTGTCCGGGGTGCGGCTGTTCACCTCCAGCGGCGTGAACGCACTGCTGGACGCCCGGCAGGCCGCGCTCGCCGGTGGTATCCCACTGGTCCTGATCGCTCCCAGCGCGAGCGTGCGCCGCACCCTGGCGATCACCGACACCACGGTGTTCCCGATTTACCCGGCCCTGCGACTCGCCCTGCACCACCGCGGCCCGACCGCACCCTAGACGCGGTCCGGATCCGCGCCCGCCCGGTACCTGCCGCCCGCTCGCCCGCCGCCCACAGCCCGTCGCCGCGCCGCGGGGCGGAGGCGTGGGACCGGTGCGGCAGGGTACACGCGACAATCGGCGCACGCCCCCTTGTCGACCTGTTTCGAGTGCCGGTCATGCATCCACCGCTTGTCACCTCGGCCCACCGCCGCCTGACCTTCGAATCGGGCGAGCCGGCCGCCGCCCGCCGCGGCCTCGACTTCCTCCGCCGCACCCTGACGCAATGGCGGCCCGGCACCGACCGGGCCGTCCTGGATGACGTGGCACTCGTGGCGGCCGAGCTGCTCGCCAACGCCGTCGACCACACCGACGGCCCGACCGCCATGGACCTGATACTCGATACGCGCGGCGGCCGGCTACGGATCTGTGTCGCCGACTCCAGCCCGGCCGAACCCCGGATCCTTGCGGTGTTGGAGGGGCAGCCGCACCACCGGGGCCTGCGCATCGTCGACCACATCGCCGAGGCCTGGGGCCACCACGGCAACGGCGAGGGCAAGACCGTCTGGGCCGACCTCTGCCTGGCATGACGCCACCTGGCGGGCACCCGATCCGGCCGCAGCCGCCGGTGTGGCTCCGGGGCCGGGTGTTTGATGACCTCGTCCGACCCGACCCGACCCGGAGCCGCGCGCCCGGGCATTGGCGAAACGGGCGCGCGAAGATCCTCCTAGCTTCCGCCCTCACCAGACCAACCCGCTGGCAGATCCCGGGGCAGGACACGGGGCGGCCGCGTAACCGACGCGCGTCGAATTGAGCGGCGCCGGGCAGCCCTTCGCCGGGGTTGTTTCGACGCGCGTCGAAAGCCTGTAGTCGTGGGCCCCGCCGGGCCAGGCTGGTGACGCCAACGCCCGGCCGGCCAGACACCCGGCGGGGAACCACACCCTCCGACCGCCGCCCCGGGCTACGCCGCCCACGCAAGCCACGACGCGGGTTCCCACACCCCGCCGAAGGCCTCGCAGAGCCCGTCAAGGGTCGTGGTTTCCCCCTCCGGTTCCCCGGCCACCTCCCCCATCAACTCCCCGACCACCGGCCACCACCGGCCACCACCGGATCCGCCGCATTTCCGCACCCATGAGGGCCAGGTCTGTCAATGGGCAGGTCGAGGTGCCCGGGATCTGACGGTCTCGGGCTTTCTTCTTCGGGGTGTCCTGGCGG
>NZ_JBFAXX010000112.1:0-14084 GCF_040680995.1 Kitasatospora sp. NPDC051914 | reverse complement strand
TCGACGATCACGAAGTCGCCCTCTCCCAGACCGACCAGCGCCTCGCGCAGACCCGGCGCCCATGCGGCCAGGACCTCGAGGGTCTCGTCGACGTATCGCCAGGCGGTCGCTTCCGACACCCCGAACCCGGCTCCGACCTGCGCGGGTGTCTCGTTCTTCCGCAGGTGGGCCAGGACCGGCAGTGCTTGCTTGAAGCAGCCCAACTTCCGCCATCGTGATCCGAGTTCGCACCTTCGGGTATGGATCAGCCAGGAGACGTGCTCAACGAGCTCGTGCGGGACGTCGAGCATGGCTCGATACGAGACCAACAGGGCCCCTCGGCGGCGACGTGATGAGTGAGATCACCACGGCAACGACGAGGGGCCCTGTTGCGTCACTGGACCCGCTGACTAGGCATTTCACCCGACGAGACAGGATGAAAGAGGTTCACTGACAGAAGATGTCAGTGAACCTCCGGACAGTGGTGCCATGATCTTCAGTCACCACTCCCGCCGGGCCGAGCGGCTGCTGGTGCCCGCTGCTTTCGCCACCGCTCTCGGCAACAATGTCCAGCTCATCGTCGGTGCACTGCTCATGATCAGGGAGCAGCAGACCATGATGGCCGTCGGCTGGCTCTTCATCGCCGTAGCCGGGCCGCAGGCGCTGCTGTCGCCCTTCTTCGGACGGCTGGCCGACCGCTTCGACCGGCGGGCCCTGTGGATCGGCTGCGATGGCACCAGTGCGGCGCTGGCCCTCGTACTGCCGCTGTGGCTGGTCTGCGGAGGCTCCCCGGGGCCCGGCATCTACAGCGTCAATCTGGCGCTCGCCGTGGTCGGTGCCCTGTTCTTCCCGGCAAGCTCCGCGCTGATCAAGGAACGGGTCCCGGCGGACCGGCTGCGGCGGTTCAACGCCCGCTACGAGATGGGGACCCAGGCGGGGATGCTGCTGTCGGCGACGATCGGCGGGCTGTCCGTCCAGGCGTTCGGTGCCGTGCCGCTGCTGGTGTTCAACGCCGGGACCTTCATCGTCTCGGCGCTCTGCGTCGCCGCGGTGGGGCGTCGCCCGGACCGGGCGCTGACGGCCACCGCTGCCGGAGGGCCAGCGCCGGCAGCGGCTCCGCGCGGGCCGCTGCGGATGCGCCGCTTCATCCTGCTCTACGCCCAGGGGAGCGCGGTCGTCACGGTATTCAATGCTCTGCTGCCCACCGCCGTCATCGGTGAACTCCGTCTGGGGGCAGCGACGTTCGGTGCCGTGGACGCTCTCGGATGCCTCGGTTTCCTGGCGGCCACCGGTGCGTACCGGATCGTCAGCAGACGCAGTCCCGACCTTCGCATCGCCGTCGTGGGCTTTCTGCTCTGCAATGTTGGCCTGGTGCTGCAGAGCCAGTTCGGGATCGTCGGCTATCTCGTCGGGGTGCCGCTGGGCGCGTTCTTCTTCGGGCAGGCCCGGATCGCCTCCCGGACCATGCTGATGACCTCGGCCGATGATGCCACTGTGGGCAGGGTCTTCGGGCTGGCGAACGGTGGCGGGCTGGCGGCTACGGTCGCTGTGATGTTCCTGGTCGCGACGGTCACCGACCACAGCGACACGCGCTACGGCTTTGGGGTCCTCGCCGCCCTTGCGCTGCTGGCGACCCTGTCCGCCGGACTGCTGCTGAGATCGCCGGCCCCCGCCCGGCCTGATGAGTCCGCTGGTCGGTACCGGTCGAGCACGGCCGCCGTCGTCTCCACGATCCCGCGACGCAGCTCCTCGGGGGCGAGTACCTCGATGTCCGACCTCAGTGACAGCAGTACGGACACCGCAAGCTCGACAGACTCCAGCGGCGCCGTCGCCGTCACCCAGCCATCTGCCTCCGGCGGTTCGGCCTCGGCCGGCTCGGGTGGCGGCTGACCCCGGGCTGCCCGTGGCGCTCCCCGGTTGGGCGTGTTGAGCCGTCGGGTCGGCTCGGCCGCAGCCGGGTCCTCCGGCCACGGGTGGCGGGGGTAGCGGCCGCGGAGCTCGGCCCGCGCGGCGCGGTAGCCCTCGCGCCAGAACGACGCGAGGTCGCCGGTGGCGGCGGCCGGGTACCCAGCCGGGGAGAGCAGGTGGACGGTCAGCGGGGCCCGCCCGTCCGCCAGCGCGAAGGCGGCAGACCAGCCGAACAACTCCTGCAGTTTCACCGCGAGTACGGGCCGCTCGCCGCTGTAGTCGACCCGGACCCGCGAGCCCGGCCATGGGGACCAGCCGGACAGTCAGTATCGGTGAGAACGATCATGATCGGTGGTGGCGGTCCGTCAATGCCCTCGCTCGGGTCGTGAGGCTCCGATCTTTTTCATCGACGAGAAGACCGCGATTTGTTGCGTCGCCCTCCGCACGGCAACTCATGGAACAGTCAACCGAAGCCGATACCGTGGCTTCACCACGAACCCACGGGTCCACCCCCTCGCAGCACGGCGACGAATCTCCGGGTTCCCACTGAAGTCCCTTCAGTTTCCATACCCCCACGGGCATCCGGGGGTCCAGCCAAGGTGCCTGCAAAACCCACCTTGAGATGATCTTGAAGCCCTGATTCGCTGTCAGCCGACCTGGAGGGCTGCGAAGTCGGTGTGGGTCTGGGCGACGGCTTCGGGGTGCGCCTGGCGCTTTCTCGTGCTCGGCGAGCGCCCGGTAGATGCCGGCCAGGCCCGGGTTCCGGTTCTTGCGCTTGCCGGTGGGGATGATCAGGTCGGGGCGGATCTGCTCGACGGACTCGCCCGCTGCCCGGCGTCGCAGCACTGTGTGCAGCATGTCGTCGGTGATGACCGGCGGCCGACCGCCGTGCTTGCCCTTGCGGGGCGGCGGCGTCGAGTCCTTCGAGGGTGGCTTCGCGGATGCTCTCGCGCTCGGTCTTCGCCATGGCGGCGAAGAAGCCGAACAGTATCCGTCCGGGGCCGGACGGGTCGTAGATGCCGGGCAGCGGGCCGGCGAGCATCTCCAGGACCAGGCCGTGGGCGGTGAGGTGGTCGGCCGGCGCGGTGAGTTCGGCGGCGTCCCGACCGAGTCGCTTCATCTCGTAGACGGTGAACAGCACGCGGCAGTGCGGGGCGTGGGCCTTGATCTCGCGCGCGAGGGCGAGCGCGGCCTCGAACTGGGGGCGGACCCTGACGCGGGTGCTGATCTTCTCGGAGAAGATCTTGTCGCGCGGGATGCCGTGCGCGCTGAGCGCGTCCAGCTGCGACTGCAGCTCCTGGGTGAGGTGGCTGCACTTTGCGTACCCGATGCGGATGTCCGCGTCCGGGGTGTCCACCCCGAGCACCACCTCCTCCGCGACGGAGAGCCGCTGCACGGGCAAGGTCGTCTGGGGCGTGCTGGTGACGGTCACAGGGCTCCTCGGACTGGGGCTGGTGGCTAACGCCGGTCCGGTGGACGGTCAGAACTGTGACGGTGCTTTGTTCCCGCAAAGCCCCTATCGGGACACGTCCACCGGGCCGATGCCGGCAAGCACTGCACAGGGGTGGGAAGCCGACAGTTCTACTCCAAGGCAACTGATGCCAGTTGTCACACGGGTCAGGCTTCCAGCCCCCGGCAGCACTCCATGATGCTCACAGTTGTCACAGACGAGGTGGATGTCGAGACCGGCCGGAACCTCCCGATCGATCCTGGCGAGGAACTCCGCCGCGCAGTGCCGGCGGTGCAGGGAGCTGATGACCCATGCGGCATCCCGATCGGAGGAAAGAGGTGTCGGCGGTCACGTAATTTCCCACCTCGGGCCACTCGAGCGTCGCGGAATTCCCCACCCGGGTCGCCCCGCACTCCGCCTTCAACCTGGCACTGTTCCTCTCGGCCGGCGAGAAGCTCGCCCTCGAAGTCCTGCCCGCCGGCGGAGAGCTCGCGGTCGAAGCGGACGGCCGGCTTGAGGGAGCCGCCCGGCCCGGAGAGGTCTTCGACGTCGTCATGCGGCCCGCCGAGCCGCACGGGTGATCCGGCTCGGCGGAACCGCCTTTCTACCAGCACGCCCAGCGCAAACTTCATCTCACCGGCCCGGCGGAGGCCGAGTAGCGGGCTACGGCGGCGGACCGACAAGACATTCGGCCGCTCGGATCGGCGTCCGCATCCCTCACGCCGTGTGTCCGGCCGGACCCGGTGCTGAGTGGATCTCGGTGATGAGCAGGGCCACGTCGTCATCGTCGTCGTCCGCCCGCCGCAGTGCGGTCAGCAGACGGTCGCAGGTTGCTTCCAGCGACAGCCTGGGCCCGCGGAGCAGGCTCATGAGGGCATCAAGGCGCGTGTCGATGGCCTGGTCACGGGTCTCCACCAGGCCATCGGTGTACAGGAGCAACCGGTCACCGGGCGCCAGCTCCACGCAGGCGGACTCGAACGGGACGCCTCCGACGCCCAGCGGCGCACCCGGGGGCAGTTCCAGCAGCACCGGGGCCCGACCGTGGCGGTCCAGCACGGGGGGCGGATGGCCGGCCAGCGCGATGCGGCACCGCCTACCGTGCGGGTCGTAGACGACATAGACGCAAGTGGCGGTGGTCTCGCCGAGTTCGGCGGTGACGCGGTCGAGGTGGTGCAGCACCTGAGCGGGGTCGAGGTCGAGATCGGCCAGGGTGCGGGTGGCGGTGCGCAGCTGGCCCATCCTGGCGGCGGCGTTGATGTCATGGCCCATCACGTCGCCGACGACCAGGGCGGTCTTGTCGCCGGCCAGCGTGATGACGTCGAACCAGTCACCGCCGGCCAGCGCGGCACGTCCCGCGGGCTGGTACCGGGAGGCGACCTGGAGACCGACGGGCCGCGTGGGCACGTGCGGCAGCAGGTGGCGCTGCAGGGTCAGGGCCGTGTTGCGTTGGCTCTGGTACCAGCGGGCGTTGTCGATGCACACGGCGGCGCGGGCGGCAAGCTCCTCGGCCAGCACGATGTCGTCCTCGCCGAACGGCAGCGGATCGCGCAGGCGCTTGAGGTCCAGGGCGCCGAGCACCTCGCCGCGGGCGATCAGCGGCACCGCCAGGTAGGAGCGCAGGCCTGCTCGGGCCAGCACGGCTGCGGCCTCGCCGTCTCGGGCAATGCCCGGCAGGTCCTCGCCCGTCACGTGGGCCACGAGCACTGGACGGCCGGTGGTCACGCACCGGGTGACCAGGCGGTCGGCCTCGTACTTGGCGATCTCCCCGACCGGGTCGGCGGCGCGCAAGGCGTCGGAGGGGCAGGCCGCCGCCACGGCCAGGGCCCGCAGGGTCACCGGCCCCGCGACCGGCCCGTGTGCGGGCGGGCGTCCGCTCAGGACCGAGTCGAGAACGTCGACCGCGGCGACGTCGGCGAGGTCGGGGATGACGAAGTCGGCCAGCTCCTGGGCGGTCCGGCCAAGGTCGAGGGTGGTGCCGATCCGTATGGACGCCTGGGCGACCAGTGCCAGTCTCTGTCGGGCGCGGGCGGCCTCGGCGGCCGTGCGGTGCTGCTCGGTGACGTCCACCACCGTGACGGCCAGGCCGATCACCTGCCCGGCTGAGTCCTCCAGCCGGAAGTACGACGCTCGCCAGGCGTGGTCGCTGTCCGGATCGGCATATGTGCGGCCGACCGTGAACTGATCCACCAGCGGCTTGCCGTTCGCCAGTACCTGGCGCATCGCGGACTCGAGGGCCCCGGTGTCGAGGAACGGCAGCGCGTCGCGGACATCGTGACCGAGGTGCTGCTCGGCCGGCAGGCCGTTGATGCGCTCCAGTGTCGGGTTGACCAGGACGTACCTCAGGTCGGTGTCCAGCACCGCCAGCCCGATCGGGGACTGGGCCACCAGCCGCGCCGACAGGGCCAGATCGCGCTCGACGCCACGTAGCGTGGCCTCGTCGGTGGCGATCCCCAAGGCGTAGAGGCGGCCGCGCTCGTCCTGCAACCGCATGTTGCGGAACTCCACCAGCCGGGTGCTGCCGTCCTTGTGCCGTACCGGGAACACCCCCGCCCAGCGCCCGCCGCCACTCATCACCTCGGTGAACAGCTCGAGGATCAGAGCCCGGTTCTCTTCGGCGACCAGTAGCTCGGCCGCGTACCGGCCAAGCGCCTCCTCGGCGCTCCAGCCGAAGAGATCCTGGGCCTGCGGGCTCCACAGGGCGACCCGCCCATCCGCGTCCAACACCGCTGCGGCCACACCCAGCAGGTCCAGCAGGCCACCGGGCTCGGACACGGCAGCCCGTACCGTGCCGACCGGAGGCGGGCCCGTATCGGAGGCGCTCATTCCCGGCCTTCCTTCTGCCTGCCACCGATACTGGCGGCCTCGTCCGATCCAGTCGCGTCGCTCGACCTCGCCTTCCGTCCCGGTGCCCTCCATCGTCTCTCCGCGCAGGCCCGCCGGACAGCTCAGGCGGCCTCGCCCGCCGGCACGTGCACGATTTCCCTCATCAATGACGGGCGTGACCTCGACTTCTCCCGCAGCCGCTTGCGGACACCGCCCGCTATGTCCTGTTCCCGTCGGCGACCGAACAACGGCAGCCAGCCGGAGCGCTGTGCACGGCTCCGCGGGCGTAGGGGAGCTCACCATGCGACCCTGCGGCGCCTCGCGTGCGCAGGGGGTGCCGCCAACGAGCCAAGCCGCCGCCCACGAGCTCCATCTGCAGCGGGAACAACCACCGACGGGGCCTCGTTGACGTGCTCGCGACGCCAGAGACGGCGGAGTGCGAGCGAAAGGACGAGCAGATGAAAGTGCGCAACTCACTTCGAATGCTGAAAGTCAAGCCCGGGGCTCAGGCCGTCCGCCGACGCGGAAAGACCTACGTCCTGAACAGGCGGGACCCGCGGTTCAAGGCCCGTCAGGGCTGATCGACCGAGTGGGTGGGGCCGCGGGCAAGCCCCCAGGACAGGGAGATGTCGAGCGGGGAGCGGCAGGGCCGGCAGGAGCAGCTGGACGTCCTCGGGGACACCGTGGAGAAGGCAGGCAAGCACCTGCGGAGGCTGCGGGACCGGACGGCCGACCCCACGGCGACCGGCGGCAACGCCGACGACTTCGCCTTCGGTACGGAGGAGTCCGAGTGAGCGCCGTCCTGCCGGGGCCGCGGTCACCCCAGGACGCGCCGCCGCCGGGTCCGCTCCTCCAGCGCGTCCACATCCCGCTGCTGGCCCGCGCCCTGGGCGCCTACAAGATCGGCGACCCGTACTGGTCGCGCGTGGAGTCCGTCAAGGCGGTCCCCCGGCCTATACCCCGTGACCGACGTCCAGGGCCGCATCGTCTGGTCCTGGACGGGCGTTGTGCCGCGGGGTTGCCGGAGGTGCTGTTGTCGGCGGCGCGGGCGTGTCCGGGCGGCCTGGTGCTGGAGCTGCAGGGCGTGGCGGAGTGCGACGAGGCGGGTGTCGCGGCGCTGGCGCGGGCCCGTGAGTATGCGAGGGAGTCTGGGCACCCGTCGGCCGGGCCGTCGTGTCCCCTTCTTCAGGCAACGGCCGGGCCGTCCCGCACCCGTCGGCCGGGTGAGGCCGCCGGCGGCTGCGGGCCCGGCGGGTGGCAAGGCCTGCGACCAGGACGAACGATCCGGTCTCCGGATCCGGGTGAATGAGCGTCAGGCCGGGTTGAGGTGAGTACGCGTACTCATGGTCGCGAAGATCGCGTGCCTCCAGGATTGCGGGCATGCGAAAGATCTCCCTCCCCAAGCCCGTCCTGGCCGCCGCGTTCGGCTGCCTGGTCCTGGCCGGCTGCGCCCCCCAGCCCAACGCCGCCGCCGGTCACACCCTCGCGGGCAGCGCCGACTCGGCGAGGAACCCGGCGGAGGCCCTGTCGAACTCGAGTGACCCGGAGATGCGCTTCCTCGCGCTGATCACCCGCGTCATGCAGAAGTGCGCCCCGAATGCCCTGGCCGACAAGGGCGGCGGTGTGGTGCCCAGACCCGAGGACCTGGCGGCCGCGGGGGAGGAGGTCACGCCGCGGTACGGCCCGGGGCAGACGCCGCCGGGCACCCCGAACGCGGACGGGGACATACCGGTCCCGCTTCCCTCGGACGCCCCCGAGCCGGACTCCGGCCCCGCCGGTCCGAAGCCGGTCGAGGAGGTGCCGCTGACCGCCGTGGACGAGTGCGGTGCCGGCGAACACGCCAAGCGCATCCGTGAGGCGTTCGGCAGCACCCGCGCAACCGGCTTCGAGGCGATGCGCGACAGGCTGACCGGCCTGGACTACCCGGCCTCGCGGATCCACCGGATGCCGGATGCTGCGGGCGCGCTCCGGGTGCGGGTCGACCTGCGCTTCATGGGCAACAACCTGGCCCTGGAGGTCACCGGCACCAGCAGCGGCGTGATCGTCGAGCCGTTCGGTGCCTCCGAAAGGGAGGACGTGCAGGTGACCGAGGTCCAGCGCACTGCGCGGCCGAACACGCCCACGCGCTGAGCGAACCCCACCGGCCCGGTCGGTGGCCACGGGGTTTCCTTCGTGTGGGTGGTGTTCGTAGGGTCCATGCGGCGACGGCCCGGCCCGAGCCATCACCACATAAACCAAAGGATGCGGGGTGCCGGCTGCGTGCCGGGCCGGCACCCCGGACATTGCAGGGTTCTTGCAGGGCGGGCGGGCAGGGGATGGTCCAGCCGGTGACGGCGTCCAGGGTGGTCACTGCGGTGCACACGGCGGGCTGCCAGCGGCGGTAGATGTCCGGGGCGGAGGTGGGGCTCCACTGGTGGACGATCTTGATGCGTGTGACGCGGCTGGCGATGCGCCGCCCGGCGCCGGACGGAGTTGCCGCCCCTATTTCCGGCAGGCTGTGGTGATGTGCCCGTGCGTGTGGCCGGGGCGCGGGTGGCCTGGCTGCGGTGTTCGGGGTGCCTTTGCGACCGGGGCCGGGGCCGGATGCGGGGATCCGGCCCCGGCCCCGAGATGGCTGTGTGGTCTGGCTACAGGCCGGCGGTGAAGCGTGCCGTCTCGGGGGTGCGGATCCAGCGGGGCAGGCCGACCGCGCGGGAGATGATCGCGTCGAAGGCGCGGTCGGGCAGGATGCGGCGCAGGGCGATCAGTGGGCGGGCGCCGAAGCCGGTGGCGTAGCGGGTCCTGGGTCGGCGGGCGGTTGCGGCCTTGGCGATGGCGTCGGCGATGACGGTGGGCGGGGAGTTGCGGTTCGCGTTGGCCTCGGAGCGCAGGGAGGAGGCGACGGCTGCGGCCTGGGCGGCGTAGGCGCCGCCGGAGGAGGACTTCTCCAGCTTGTCGGCGGCGATGGCGCCCCATTCGGTGGCGATGCCGCCGGGTTCGATGACGACGACGTCGATGCCGAAGGGCTTGGCCTCCAGGCGCAGGCAGTCGCTGAGGGCTTCGAGGGCGAACTTGGTGCCGTGGTACCAGCCGCCGAGCGGGGTGTAGATCTTGCCGCCCATCGAGGTGACGTTGACGACGGTGCCGGAGCGCTGGGCGCGCATGTGGGGCAGGACGAGCTGGGTCAGGCGGATCGCACCGAAGACGTTGACCTCGAACTGGTAGCGGGCCTCGTCCAGGAGGACGTCCTCCAGGGCGCCGTAGGAGCCGTAGCCGGCGATGTTGGCCAGGACGTCGATGCGGCCGGTCTCGGCGACGATCTGCTTGATGCCGGCCTGCATGGAGTCCTCGTCGGTGACGTCCATCGCCAGCGGGCGGATGCCGCGCTCGGCGAGCTCGGCGAGGCGGTCGGTGCGGCGGGCGGCTCCGTAGACGGTGTAGCCGAGTTCGTGGAGCTTCAGGGCGGTGGCTTCGCCGATGCCGGAGGAGGCACCGGTGACAAGGGCGGTCTTGGCGGGCATGGCGGGGGTCCTCACACTTAACATGAACTGTGGTTCACCATATATCCTGAACCCTGGTTCACCTTGATGCAAGTGGAAAGGCAGGCGAGTTTCATGACCCAGGCCAGGGCGCCGCGCGCCGACGCGGTCCGCAACCGCAGGAAGATCCTCGCCGCGGCCGGCGAGCAGATCACCGCCCACGGCCCCGGAGCCGGCATGGACGAGATCGCCGCCGCCGCGGGCGTGGCCGTCGGCACCCTGTACCGGCACTTCCCCACCAAGACGGACCTCGTTGCGGCCGTCGTCGCCGAGTACGTCGCCCGCGTCGCCGACGACGCCGAAGCCACCCTCGCCCGCGTCGCCGCCGGCGCGCGCGCGATGGACGAGCTGACCGCGTTCCTCGGCCGCGTCATCGAGGCGTCCGTGACCGACCGGGCCGTCAAGGCCGCCGCACAGGCTCTCGGCGCACAGCCGGGCGACCGCGCCGACGAGGACCGCGCCGGCGCCGCCGTCGCCGCCCTCATCCGAGCCGGCCAGACAGAGGGCGACATCCACCCCGACGTCACCGTCGGCGACATCTACCTGCTGTTCTCCACCGCCCCCACCGACCAGCCGCCCGCAGCCCGCGCCCGCTGGCTCACCCTCGTCGCTCCGGGACTCACCAGCCAAGCCCGGCGAGCAGAAAGCTGACAGCGGAAAGGCCCGGACACCGAGTCAGACGGTGCTGCCGCTTCTCGTGCACACCGAACACGGCCGCGCCAGCATGCTGTTCAAACGTCGCGTACTGCGGCCTTGCAGTTCTGCTGCCGGTGCCGGTGTGCGGGTTCTGACGTGTGTCCGGTGGAGGCTTCCGGCGCCACCGGGTGTCGTGGAGCACGGGCGGGCGGTCATGGCCGGTGCGGAAAAGGGAGGCAGCGGCCGTCGTGCCGGCGCAGACACCTGCGATGGGGGAGATCGTCCCCGGCGGGCCGGCCGCCCGCCGATTGGGTCCCGCTGCGTGGTCGCGTTGCTTGACAGTCATACCCGTGCGGGAACTACGTGCCGCCCTGTTCGGAGCGCGGGATTCCGGCGACGATCTCGTACAGCCCGGGACCTACTTTGCGGAACCGGCCGCCGCCGGTGGCTTTCGCGATCCGGGCCCGGTGGACGTCGATCCGGTCCATGGCCGCCCCCGGAGCGATCTCCACGTACTCCCGGACCAGCGCGATCTCCTCCGGTGTCAGTTCGGGCTCCCGCATGACGGCCTCCACGGTTCGTGACCACCACTGACAACCCAACACCATCGGCAAGGCGTTCGCGCCCCGACGCGACCGCCGCAGTCAAGATCCCGTGCCGGACAAAGGCTGTGCCACCGGCCAGGGAGGTGCCGTGAACACAAGGGGTGCGCCGATCACGGCAGAGCCCCGGCGGGAGGGATCAGCTGCGCCTCGTTGTGGGGGAGCACCAGTGTGGCCTCGCCCGGCCCCAGGCGCTGAAGGACGGTTGCGGCGCGAATTTCGTCGCACCCGTTCAGGACGATCGAGAAATCGTTGCCCGCGCGCGTCCATCGGTCGGTCTGTCTCACCACGGTGCGGAGGGCCCGCTCGGTTGCCTCCGTTTCCACGGCCTGGAAGAGCACGGACACGGAGCAGTCGTTCGGTCGGCGCCGGGTGCGGCGATGGGCCAGCATCCGCCGCCGTTCCTCCAGGATGATGTCGACGAACTGCTCTGCGCTCCTGTCCCAGGAGAACTCGGCGGACCGGGCCCGGCACCGTTGTGCTGCCTGTTCCCGTTCCTCGCGCAGCTGCAGCCTCGAGAGGCTTTTGTCGATGTCGGAGACGAGATTGCTGCCCGCCGTGATGATCCTTTCGGCCCGGACGTTCCTCCCGGTTTCGCGCGGCACGGACGCGTCGAAGGTCACCACGGGGGTCCCGGCGGAATTCGCCTCGATTGCGGTGAGGCTGGCTTCGCCGATGACCACCGCCAGCCAGGCCCGGGCGAGCAGGATGTTCCTCCGCTCCTCTCCGACGGAACCATGGAAGGTGACATGAGTTCCGATGCCGTAATTTTCGGCCATGGCGCGCAGATGCGGGAGCTCCGGGCCGTCCCCCACGATGTCTACCCGCAGATAGGGCCGGGTGCCCACCAGCAGGCCCGCAGCCTTGATGAGCCATCCCATGTGTTCTTCCGGAACCAGGTGGCCGACGGCGACGACCGACGGATGGGCGGTCTTCTCCGAAGGCATCGCCGGCCCTGGTGAAGGATTTCCCCCCGGGACGATGTACACGGGGTTGTGGAATCCGATCTCCTCGCGCAAATTGGACCTTGCCGATCGAGAGGGCACGACGATCGGCTTCCCGCGGTAGACCGCCAGATCGGCCCACTTCTCTGCCAGCCTGAGGGGGAGTCCGGCGGAAAGGTCGAGCGGAGGCCTGCGGCTGTGGTTGATGACGCGTACGTCAGTGGTCCAGCGGGGCGCGAACAGTGGGGCGAGGAAGGAGGGGCGGTCCGAGAATTCGACCACCACGTCGAAGCTGTGGCGGTGTTTGAGGAGGTAGAGCGCGGACGGGCCGAGCAGGCCGTGCCTGCCGTCGGTGCGAACGATCCGGATGCCGTCGATCGAATCCTGCGCCTTCGATCCTGCGCTTCGAGCGGTGACGAGCGTTACTTTCGCGCCTCTTCCCGCAAGCCTGCGGGCAATCTCGGCACAGTAGAGGCCGGCCCTGTCGAGATCCAGGATGAACGGATCGTCCCGGCTCAGTAAAAGGATGTTGAGGGCGGGGTTTCCGGGGACGCCCGTGCGGAGGTGTTCTGGGCTCACGTGAATCACTTCAATGGAATCAGGCGGGCGACCTGGTGGGGGGATATGTCAAGAGTTGATCTGTGAACAGGGGTCTATGAGTATCCGGCCCCGGCCGTGGTCGGCGCCGGTGTTCAGTGAATGAATCGACTGCTCTCGGGAGCATTTTTCTCGGTGGCGGCGATCAGGAGGAGCGCGGCTATTTCGAGGTCGTTCTCGTGGTGTTCCCCGGTGCTGCGGTCCTCGCGGTCGTCGCAGAAGAGGCGGGCGGCGATGGCCAGGTCGCGCTCGGTGGCGGCGACGGTCCGCCACCGTTGGAGGAACAGGTGCACCGGGCCGATGCTGCCAGTCCCCAGTGCCTGCGAGAACGCCTGGTCCCGCTCCCGCTCCAGTTCGGGGAGGCGGCGCGGGGCGAAGGCGGTGATGGTGGCTCGAACGGCCGCGAGCGAGCCGTCGGACAGCGGTGGCCGGGTGTGCGGACCGATCGTCTGCGTCATGATCTCCTCCAGGATCACGGAGGTGTCGTCGTCAGCGCGTGTGCGAGGGCGGTCCACATGGCGTTGGCCGGCGGGTAGGGGAGCATGTCCTCGGCGTAGTGCCACCAGAAGTGGCCGCCCGTGTAGCGGGGCGCGCTGATTGGCAGGGTGTAGTAGTGGGTGAGCTGCTCCAGCTTCCGCTCGAGCGGGGCATTGTGGTCGGGCGTGCCGTTCTCGCCGAAGCCGACCCTGGCGTTGGGGAACAGCCGGGCCAGCTCGGTGAAGACCTGGTTCCACTCGGACAGCGGGGGGCGGTAATGGTTGCAGTCGTCCTCGTAGTAGGAGACGAGGACGTAGTCCAGACCCCGCTTCAGTTCTTCGGGTACGTTCTTCCTGGCCCAGGGGAGCATCTGGTGGGCCGTGTCCGGGGCGCAGCCCGGGTTGTAGTACAGCGTGATCGCCGTTCGCAGGCCCGCTGCGCTCACCTGGTGGTAGGCGTCCGAGACTTTGGCCGTGACGTCGGGGGTGGGGCCCAGCCATTCTCCGTTGATCTCGTTGCCGATCTCCCAGATGTCGATCCGGGTGCCGAACGCTGCCAGGAGGGCAGCGGTCCTGGAGTGGTATTCCGCCGGGGACGTGGCGGCGACCTCTGAGGAGTCGACCGGTTCGGCCATGAGGTAGCTGATCGGCTGCAGCGCCGCCAGGGTGGTGGCGTAGTCGGATGCCGGTGTGTCCCGGTCGAAAACGATGCGTGCGGTCGGCTGTTGGGGGAGTGCCTTGAGTGAGGCGGTGAGCTGGGGCAGGGCCGACACGTCGTCAATCGTGACGCCGTTGAGCACGTCGGGCAGCGGACGCAGGCCGGGCAGGATCGACGGACTGGTACTCGGGGGCTCCGGGGCGGCAGTGCCGTTCGGGGTGCAGGCCGTGAGCAGGCACAGGCAGGCTGCCAGCAGGAGCGGCGGGGTGCATGCTCGTGGAGCCATGGCACTGTCTTTCGGCGGGACGGGCGGCGGCGACGGTGCGCGGTGGGCGGGGGTGCTGCGCTATTCGACGGTGACGGACTTCGCCAGGTTGCGCGGCTGGTCGACCTCGTGACCCTTGGCGGTGGCCAGCTCGCAGGCGAAGACCTGCAGCGGCACCGTGGAGACCAGCGGCTGCAGCAGCGTCGGGGTCGCCGGGATGCGGATCAG
>NZ_JBFAXX010000111.1:0-14098 GCF_040680995.1 Kitasatospora sp. NPDC051914 | reverse complement strand
GCTCCAGCCGCTCCCACTGGCTGTTCGTCAGATCACCACGTCCCACAGACCGTGATCATCTACGACCTTGATCCACTTTCGCAACAGGCCCTAGTAGGGCTTGGTCAGGTTCGTATGGGTGTGGGTATGTTGCGGTGGCAGGTCGGGCAGCGGCCGGCCCAGGTGGCGAGGACCAACTGCAGGTCGCGGACGACCTGGTAGAGGCTCAGGCCGGCGCCGTTCCTTTTGGGGCCCGGGCCAGCCTCCGCAGGGTGCAGAAGGCGTGGGCGAGGGCGACGAGGGTGACGTGGTGGTGCCAGCCGGTGTAGGTGCGGCCCTCGAAGTGGGCGAGTCCCAGGGCCTGCTTCATCTCGCGGTAGTCGTGTTCGATGCGCCAGCGGAGCTTGGCCAGGCGGACCAGGGTGGTCAGCGGGGTGTCGGCGGGCAGGTCGGAGAGCCAGAACTGCACCGGCTCGGGCGCTTTGGCCGGCCATTCGGCCAGCAGCCAGCACTCGGGCAGCTCGACGCCGTCGGTGGCGTCGCGGATCTCGCGTCCGGCGGGGCGGATCCGTAGTGCGACGAACCGCGAGTACATGCGCTTGAACCCGGTGCGGCTCTTGCCCGGGCGGGTGCCCTCGCGCCAGGACACCGGCCTGACCGCGGTCCGCCCCGCCTCCACCGCCAGGGCCTTCACGCTCTTCGCCGGCTCGGGGTAGCGGGCGACCGGCGGGCGGCCGGTTCCGCTGTAGGGCGGGGTGACCGGCCGCGCGGAGCTGGGCTGGGCGCTGAGGGTGGTGGAGATCCCCACGACGTAGTTCAGCCCGCGCTCGTTCAGGCCCAGCCGAAACGCCACCGCGTCGCCGTAGCCGGCGTCCGCCACGACGAGCGGGACGTGCACGCCCCAGGAACGGGTCTCGTCGACCATGTCCAGGGCGAGTTGCCACTTCTCCACATGCCCCAGGTCTGTGGGGATCTGGCAGCGCTCGCGGCGGGCGACTTTCGCCGGCTCGGCCTTCTCGGAGACCGGGTCCCAGGACTTGGGGAGGAACAGTCGCCAGTCGACGGCGGTGGAGGCGTGGTCGCAGGCCAGGTGCAGCGAGACCCCGACTTGGCAGTTGGTGACCTTGCCGGCGGTGCCGGTGTACTGCCTCGACACGCACGCGGAGGCATCGCCGTCCTTGAGAAAGCCGGTGTCATCGACGATCAGTGCCGTCGGTTTCACCTCGGTCTGCATCCGCCACGCCAGCCGGGCCCGCACATGCGCCGGGTCCCACGGACTGGAGGTCACGAAGTGCGCGAGCGCCTGCCGGTTGCCGTCCTCACCCAGGCGCGCGGCCATCGGCTCCACCGACTTGCGCCCGCCGTCCAGCAGCAGTCCGCGCACATAGACCTGTCCCCAACGGCGCTGATCGTTGCGGGTGAATGCCTCGAACATCTCCGCCGCGAACGCCTCCAGATCCTCCCGGACCTCAGCCATCTCCCCAGGTGTCACACACCCTCAACGCCACAACCCGCCAATAGACACGCCCAACCACAGCGAACCTGACCAAGCCCTACTAGTAGGGCTTGGTCAGGTTCGTATGGGTGTGGGTATGTTGCGGTGGCAGGTCGGGCAGCGGCCGGCCCAGGTGGCGAGGACCAACTGCAGGTCGCGGACGACCTGGTAGAGGCTCAGGCCGGCGCCGTTCCTTTTGGGGCCCGGGCCAGCCTCCGCAGGGTGCAGAAGGCGTGGGCGAGGGCGACGAGGGTGACGTGGTGGTGCCAGCCGGTGTAGGTGCGGCCCTCGAAGTGGGCGAGTCCCAGGGCCTGCTTCATCTCGCGGTAGTCGTGTTCGATGCGCCAGCGGAGCTTGGCCAGGCGGACCAGGGTGGTCAGCGGGGAGTCGGCGGGCAGGTCGGAGAGCCAGAACTGCACCGGCTCGGGCGCTTTGGCCGGCCATTCGGCCAGCAGCCAGCACTCGGGCAGCTCGACGCCGTCGGTGGCGTCGCGGATCTCGCGTCCGGCGGGGCGGATCCGTAGTGCGACGAACCGCGAGTACATGCGCTTGAACCCGGTGCGGCTCTTGCCCGGGCGGGTGCCCTCGCGCCAGGACACCGGCCTGACCGCGGTCCGCCCCGCCTCCACCGCCAGGGCCTTCACGCTCTTCGCCGGCTCGGGGTAGCGGGCGACCGGCGGGCGGCCGGTTCCGCTGTAGGGCGGGGTGACCGGCCGCGCGGAGCTGGGCTGGGCGCTGAGGGTGGTGGAGATCCCCACGACGTAGTTCAGCCCGCGCTCGTTCAGGCCCAGCCGAAACGCCACCGCGTCGCCGTAGCCGGCGTCCGCCACGACGAGCGGGACGTGCACGCCCCAGGAACGGGTCTCGTCGACCATGTCCAGGGCGAGTTGCCACTTCTCCACATGCCCCAGGTCTGTGGGGATCTGGCAGCGCTCGCGGCGGGCGACTTTCGCCGGCTCGGCCTTCTCGGAGACCGGGTCCCAGGACTTGGGGAGGAACAGTCGCCAGTCGACGGCGGTGGAGGCGTGGTCGCAGGCCAGGTGCAGCGAGACCCCGACTTGGCAGTTGGTGACCTTGCCGGCGGTGCCGGTGTACTGCCTCGACACGCACGCGGAGGCATCGCCGTCCTTGAGAAAGCCGGTGTCATCGACGATCAGTGCCGTCGGTTTCACCTCGGTCTGCATCCGCCTCGCCAGCCGGGCCCGCACATGCGCCGGGTCCCACGGACTGGAGGTCACGAAGTGCGCGAGCGCCTGCCGGTTGCCGTCCTCACCCAGGCGCGCGGCCATCGGCTCCACCGACTTGCGCCCGCCGTCCAGCAGCAGTCCGCGCACATAGACCTGTCCCCAACGGCGCTGATCGTTGCGGGTGAATGCCTCGAACATCTCCGCCGCGAACGCCTCCAGATCCTCCCGGACCTCAGCCATCTCCCCAGGTGTCACACACCCTCAACGCCACAACCCGCCAATAGACACGCCCAACCACAGCGAACCTGACCAAGCCCTACTAGTGCCGCGTCAGGCAACGTTTGCCCCGTGGCTGAGATCTTGCTCTTTAAAGGCAGCGCCTTGTGCTGGGAACAGCTCAGTCGAAGTCGCTGGCCGCGGTGAGGCCCTCAATGAAGGACTGGAAGTCCGGGGCGAGGGGCAGTTCCGTTTGGAGTTCGGCGTCGAACCAGGCCACGGAGGGCTCTCCGTGTTGGCCGCAGGCCCTGTAGTCGAGCCCGATCCAACACGGCGGGCTACCCGAAACCAGTACCACCGCGGTGGGAAGTTTCCACTCCTCGACGAGGTAGGGACTGTCGAGGATCGAGAGGGTCTGCTCGCGGTGGCCGATGCCCATCACAAAGTCGAACGGAACGTGGTCCGCACTCCAGGAGGTCGGCTGGGTCGTGGGGAAGGCATCCCAGGTGTCCGCAACCACCCCTCCGTTCTGGTGGCATAGCAGGTCGAGCAGGGAACTGGGGAGCGTGACGTTCAGCAGGTGCTGGGCATCCACGATCGCCTGGTCTGTCAGGGCCAGCTGGGTTACATGCGCGCTACTGGTATCCCACAGGGAGCGCTGAAGATCCTCAAGGCGTGCCATGGCCAGCATCGTAGGTGCGACGTTGCGTGGTTGGCTTCCTGGCCGGGTAGGGGCGGCCAGAATGCTGGCGTGGCTGAACGCGTGCAGGTCCGTGAGATCGATGACGACGAAGGCAGACGGCTGCTGCGGATCGTCCGCAGGGGCACCGGGTCGGTGGTGACCTGGCGGCGGGCCCAGGTGGTGCTGCTCTCCGCCCAGAGCATGCCCGTGGCGAAGATCGCCGAGGTCACGTTCACCAGCGCGGACCGGGTCCGCGACGTGATCCACAACTTCAACACCGACGGCTTCGACTCGCTCTATCCGAAGTACCGGGGTGGACGGCCGAGGACGTTCACACTGCCTGAGCGGCGCGAGATCAAGAAGATCGCCAAGTCCAGGCCGGCCGAGCACGGCCTGCCCTTCTCGACCTGGAGCCTGACCAAGCTGGCCGATTTCCTGGTCGCCGAGGGGGTGGTCGACGACATCAGCCACGAGGGCCTCCGGGTCATGCTCCGCGAGGAGGGCGTCTCCTTTCAACGCGTGAAGACCTGGAAGACCTCCCGCGACCCCGACTACGCGGCCAAGAAAGCCCGCGTGGAACACCTCTACGCGATCGCCGATGGCGAGGTCATACCCGAGGAGGGCGAGCCCGAAGTCGTTTTCTGCCTGGACGAGTTCGGGCCGCTCAACCTCCAGCCCCACCCCGGCCGGCAGTGGGCCGAGCGCGGCGGCCGGCACAAGGACCCCGAGCGCGAGCCCCGGCTCCGCCGACGGGCGACCTACACCCGCCCGCACGGCGTGAGGCACCTGTTCGCCGCCTACGACCTCGGCAAGGACCAGCTCTACGGGCACATCAAGAAGACCAAGAACCGCTCCAAGTTCCTGGAGTTCTGCCGCTACCTGCGCTCGCTGCACCCGGCCGACGTGCGCATCGCGATCGTGGTCGACAACTACTCGCCACACCTGACCACGAAGCGGTGCCAGCGGGTCGGAACATGGGCGGCGGCGAACAACGTGGAGATCGCCTACACCCCGACCAACAGTTCATGGCTCAACCGGATCGAGGCCCAGTTCACCGCCCTGCTGTCGGGGTACGAGCTCATCTGCTCAGCCACGTACGAGTGAACGTGCTCAGGTCTTTGGTGTGTCGTGAGGTGGTGATTGGCACTCTTTCGCGTGTCCTGCTGGGCGTGTGAAAGGCGGCTGAGGGTGGTCTTGGACCCGCAACGCTGGTTGGAGCTCCGGCGTTTTCGCGCTCTGCATCAGTCGGGTGCGATGACCGTTTCGGAGATCGCCCGTGAGACCGGGCTGAACCGCCGGACCGTCCGCAAGTACCTCTCCGAGCAGGCACCGCCCGTTCCGCCGAGGGCGAGTACGCGTCGGGGCACTCGCCGGCAGGTGGTGGAGGCGGTGGCCCCGTTGATCGACGCCATGCTGCGGGCCGAGATCCTGATCAAGGGCACGGTGGTCCACGAGCGCCTCGTCAAGGACTACGGCTTCACGGGCAACTACCAGCGGATCAAGCTCTACCTACAGGAGGCCCGTCCCAGGATCGCCGCCGAGCTGGGCATCGGCCCGGGCGAACTCGCCGGCCTGCACCGCCGGTTCGAAGTGGTCCCCGGCGCCCAGGCCCAGGTCGACTGGGGCGACGAGGGACGGATCCTGGCCCACATGGGCATCCCGAAGGTCTACTCCTTCCACATGGTGCTGTCCTACTCGCGGGACCCGTTCTGCTGCTTCACCACCAGCCTGGACATCGCGACGTTCTTCGACTGCCACCGCCGGGCCTTCGCCCACTTCGGCGGCGTCCCCGGAGCGATCGTCTACGACCGGACCAAGACCGTGGTCCGCCGGCACGTCGCCCCGGGCGAGGCGGTGCCGCTGCACCCGGAGGCGGTCGCGTTCGCCGGGCACTACGACTTCGACATCGACGTGCTGGCCGCCTACCGGCCGATGGCCAAGGGCCGCGTCGAGCGCCAGGTCGCCATCGTCCGCGACCACGTTCTGGCCGGCTGCGCGTTCTCCTCCGTCGAGGAACTCGATGCGGCGTTCACCGCGTGGGTGCCGATGCGCCGCTCGCGCACCCACCGCACCCACGGCGAGGTGATCGGACTCCGCGCGGTCCGGGACCACCTGGCCCTGCGACCGCTGCCGCCCACCCCCTACATCGTCACCAAACGGCACCTGCGGCCCGTCGGCAAAGACTGCCTGATCGCGTTCGACGCCAACCTGTACTCGGTGCCCGCCCGCAAGGTCCGCCACCACCAGCTCGTCGAGATCCGCGCCTCGGCGGCCACCGTCGCCCTGCACGCCACCGTCCCCGACAGCGACGGCAACACGCTGCTGGCCACCCATCCGCGAGCGGTCGGCCGCGGTGCCCGGATCGTCGACGAGGCGCACTGGGACGGCCTGCCCGACGGCCACACCCGCCGGACCACCACCGGCGATCCGGTCCTGGTCCGCCCCAGGCAGGAAACCGTGCCGGAGAAGGAGGCCGGTCCGCTACGGACCTTGCTGAGTCGCGCCGCCGTCGCCCAGGTCGAGGTCAGCCGCCGGCCGCTGTCGGTCTATGACCAGCTCACCGGCACCCGCCCCTTCACCAGTGCCATCCCCCAGACACCGGAGGACTCCCGTTGAACGAGCTGGTCACCAAGCGCATCCGCACCACCGCCGCCAAGCTCGGCCTGCCCCACCTCGCCACGGAGCTGGACTCCTTCGCCCGCCGGGCCGACGCCACCACGCTCGGATACCTCGACTTCCTCGACCTCGTACTCGGCGAGGAGCTCGCCGTCCGCGACGAACGCCGCTTCCGTCAAGGGCTACGGCTGTCCAAGCTGCCGCACCACAAGACAATCGACGACTACGACTTCGCCTTCCAGCCCGAACTCGACCCGCGCAAGGTCAAGGACCTGGCCACCCTGTCGTTCGTCGAGGCCAAGGCGAACGCGGCCCTGCTCGGCCCGCCCGGTGTCGGCAAGACTCATATCGCCGTCGCGCTGGCGGTAGCCGCCTGCCGGGCCGGGTTCTCCGTCTACTTCACCACCCTCGACGACATGGTCCGCCAGCTGAAGACCGCCGATGCGATCGGCAACCTGGCCCGCAAGATGCACACCTACCTGCGGCCTGGCGTCCTGGTGGTTGATGAGGTCGGCTACCAGCCCCTGGAACGCGCCGAGGCGAACCTGGTGTTCCAGGTGGTCTCCAAGCGCTACGAGAAGGGCTCGATCATCCTGACCTCGAACAAGACCTTCAGCGAGTGGGGACAGGTGTTCGGCGACGAGGTTCTGGCCACCGCGATCCTCGACCGGCTCCTCCACCACTGCGACGTCATCTCGATCAACGGCCCGAGCTACCGGCTGAAGAACCGGCTCGCCGCCATCGAGGGCGAAGCCGAAGTCGCGTGACAGCCGGCCCCGGGGCCGCCTGCATAAATCCCGCTCGGCGCACTTCTCGCACCGCTATCCTCCCCGGATGCCTCTCCGCCAGTACGCCTACTTCGCGTTGTTCAGCCAGCACATCTCCGCCGACGAAATGACCTCGCAACTGGGCATCACCCCTGACAAGGTGTCCGTCCGCGGCAGCCGCTTCACCGAGCCGAAGGCGATTCCCGTCCACCACAGCTGGGAGGTCGTCTGCCGGCAGCCCGACCTGCGCGTCGACGAACAGATCGCCCGCATCCTCGACAGGCTCCGCCCTCACACGGCCCGCATAGCCGAGCTCGTGGGCCAACTGGCCGCCGAGGGTGGCGGGGCAGTCCTGCAGGTCGTGCGCTACTTCAACGACACCGACCACGACGAATCGCCCAGCCACCCGGACGCTCCCGACGCCCCGAACCTCTTCGGCTGGCATCTCGACCGCGATGTCCTGGACTTCCTGGCCGCAGTCGACGCCGAGCTCGACGTGGACGAGTACGACTTGAGCCCAGGCGAGGACACCATCTGAGCACGCGACTTCGTACTTACCTGGGCACAGGAGTCAGTACCCCGACACCTGCGCTACTTCGCCCTCGACGGCACCGACCACGCCAGTCACAAGGAACAGGGCAGCATGATCCGCCGCTACATCATCTGGCGGAACAAGCACGCCGCCGACGACCGCCTACGCGCAGTCGTCACCAGGGCGAACGTTGCCTGATGCGGCACTAGCTGCGCGACCACCCCGAAGTGCGGACGATCTGCCGCGACCGCGCCTGATCCTTCCGCGACGGTGCCCGAACGGGTGCGCCGCAGGCCCAACAGGTCGCCGACGCCTGGCACCTGCTGCACAACCTCGCCGAGGCCGTCGAGCGCGTCGTCGGCCGCCACCGCGCCGACCTGCGCGAACCCCTCGACCTCGGAGAAGATCAGGGTGCCATGCCCCGTTCCGGGGCTGCCGGCCCGAACGAGCTGGACGTCCACGGCAGACCGCGTCCCCTGGTCGCCCGCACTCGCGAGCGTCACCAGCAGATCCACGAACGCATCGAACGCAGCGACAGCCTGCGTGCCATCGCCCGTGAACTCCGCCTCAGCCGCGGCACCGTCCTGCGTTTCGCCCGAGCCGCCGACGTGGAGCAACTCCTTGTCGCGGCGACCCACCGCCCCAGCGTGATCGACGACTACCGGCGCTACTTCAGTTGCTCTGGACATGGTCGACGAGACCCGTTCCTGGGGCATCGACGTGCCACTCGCGATCGCCGACGCCGGATACGGCGACACCACGGCGTTCCGCCTCGGCCTCCAGGAGCGGGGCCTGCACTACGTCGTGGGCATCTCCACCACCCTGTCCGCGCACCCCGGCGAGGCTCGGCCCGCTACCCCGCCCTACGGCGGACGGGGCCGCCCGCCGGTGGCGAAGTATTCCGACAAGCCACGCAGTGTGAAGGAACTCGCCGTCACCGCCGGGCGCAGGGCCGCCAAGCCGGTCTCCTGGCGCGAGGGCTCGCGTCCCGGGAAGGGGAAGGGCGGTCTCAAGCGGATGCACTCGCGCTTCCTCGCGCTGCGGATCCGTCCCGCCGGCCGCGAGATCCGCGAGGTCACCGTGGGTGCCGAACTTCCGGAGTGCTGGCTGCTGGCCGAATGGCCGGCCAGGGAGAGCGAGCCGGTCCAGTACTGGCTCTCCGACCTGCCGGCCGACACCCCGCTCACCACCCTGGTGCGACTCGCCAAACTGCGATGGCGAGTTGAGCACGACTACCGTGAGATGAAACAGGCCCTCGGGCTGGCCCACTTCGAGGGTCGCACCTTCACCGGCTGGCACCACCACGTCACCCTGGTCTCCCTCGCCCACGCGTTCTGCACCCTGCGCAGACTGGCGACCGCCCCAAAAGAAACGGCGCCGGCCTGAGTCTCTACCAGGTCGTCCGCGAGCTGCAGACCCTCCTCGCCACCTGGGCCGGCGCCTGCCCCACCTGCCACCGCGACATACCCGCAGCACTGCAGACCTGGCCAAGCCCTACTGTACGGACGGTCGGAAATGACCGTCCTGCTCAGCCGCACGGACACGGTTCTGACTCTGCGCGTCATCGACTTCGGGGATTGCCGTCCCACTGCCGGCCGTGCCCATCCCGGAGGCCAGGAGAGGGGGCGCGGGATGGACATCGTGGACTCCGTCGCCGACGCATGGGAGGTCACCCCGACCGACCACGGCTGGCGAGCGGCGGCATCTTTCCGAGTGGCGTCGCCCTGTCGCCGCACCCGCAGCGCCTGATTGCGCAGCCGCCTGAGCCCCTGTCCGAGAGAAACGTCGAATCGGAATCGGGCTCGGTGACCGTCACGTTCAGCGCGACCGCCTTCACACCGGCCGGCACACCACCGCGTCCGTCGCGAGCTTCGGCGTCACGTTCGTCGACATCGGCGGCTTCACCGCGGTGATCAACCTTCCCGAGCTGTCCTGGCGCTCCATCAGCCAGCCCTTCGATGTGTCGCGGTCGGCCAGCAGGTCGTGGCGGACAGGGCGCACTCCTCGCGGAAGATCCGCCGCCTGCTGCGTCAGCGGAAGATCAGGACGACGATCCCCGGACGGCGCGACCAGATCGCCAATCGGGCTCGCCGGGGTGCCCAAGGCGGCAGCCACCAGTGTTCGACGCGCAGGCCTATCGAGGCCGGGGTCGAACGGTGCTTCGCGCGGTTGAAGCAGTTCCGGCCGTCGCCACCCGGTTCGACAAGCTGGCCGCCCGGCTACCGTGCCGGCGTGCTGATCGGCGTCGCTGTGCTGTGGCTGCGGGACATCACGGCTTGAGCCGACGGTCGAGAGCGGCCGAGTCCGCTACTTGACCAGGTGGAAGTCCGATGCCGCAGCCAGGCGGCCAGGAACTCCACGGCACCGACAATCTGGAGCACGTCGTCGGTGGTGAGCGGGGCAGCCCGCCCGTGTCGCCGCGGGTTGCGGTGCCGAGCCCTTCGGGCGTCGTGTGCGGATCAGCGGTGGTCTGTGCCGGACGTTCACGGGCTCGAGCGGCGCGGCGCGGTGGGTTTCGTTCTCATGGCCTCGGACTGCTCTCTGGTCTTGCGGCGCGGGCGTAGCGGGCGGCGAGGTCTGCGAAGGCGGTGGCCAGTTGGGGCGGGCCGACACCGAACCCGAGTGGGTGGCGACCTGGACCGACGACGACCGCCTGCAGGTCTGCGGGCCGACGCTGCTGTCGGGCTACCTGCGCGGCGGCGGGTCGAGCCGGCCCCTTGGCCGAGCGGAACGCCCGGGCGTCCCGCTCGGCGCGGCATCAGCGTTGGTGAAGGCTGAGGTCGTTGCGGGCGAGTTTGACGGCGGCGAGCACGGCGATGACGACCGTGCCGAACAGGTTGATCGTGAACAGCGTTTCGTGTAGGGCGTGCACGCTCCACACCGCGCCGGCCGCGTCGGTCACCGTGGTGTGCGGCGCGGTGACGAAGGCGGGGAGGGAGGCCATGCCCAGCATGAAGTACAGGATCACCGCATGGCCCAGGGGTTCGCGTTGCTGGCGCGGCCCGGCAGACGGCCGGCCGCGGGTGGCCAGGACCAGGGCGAAGATCTGGAAGAAGACGTAGCTGACGAACCACCAGCCGAGGTAGTTGGTCCAGGGCACGCCGAACACCCCGCCGCCGTGCTCCCACACCCAGGTCTTGCCGATGGTGGACGCGGCGGGGTCGACACCGAGATCCCACATGGTCATCAGGGCGGCGGCCATGGCGGGCAGGGCCACCAGGTTGATCCGGCGGGCGGGGTCGCCGCGGTCGGCCAGCCGCAGGTCGGCACCGTCGAGCAGGGCGCTGGCGGTCAGCCAGGAGATCAGGCCGAGCACGCAGTAGTACACGGCGATCATGACGGGGAAGTGCCAGATGCGCGGGCTGTCGCCAGGGTAGTGGTAGTGGCCGAACGGGAATCCGGTGACGATGCTCATGTTCTCGAACACGTTGCTGACGATGAAGGTCGCCGCCAGGTAGACGGCCAGCAGCCGCCATCCGTACCGGCGTCCGACCAGGATCAGCATGACCGGGATCGCGCCGATCACGACGACCAGCGAGATGGGGTTGCTGGGGAACAGTGCGGTGGCGGCGGCCACCGTGATCACGATCCCCAGCAGGAGCCTGGCCACCAGGACGCTGCGGTCACCCGACCGGGCGGGGTGTGGATCGCCCTGGCGGGCGGTGCGTTTCGACGGTGAGACGACGGTCATGCTGGTTCCTACTCTCGCTGGTGTTGGTGGACGGGGCCTTGGAGTCAGGCCGGAATTCCTAGTGGTGCACGGGCCGGCTGGCTCTCGACGCCTTGCGGGGTGAGCCGTCGCGGCACGTTGCCGATGCCTCCGTTGTTGATCAGCGCATTGACGGTGACGGTGTCGGTACGCAGGCCCTCGGCGAACGCGTGCACGGTGTCGAGGTCGAGCAGGTCCAGGCGGCGGACCTGGAGGTCGGCTGTCGGGTGGTCAGCGATCAGCTGCTCACGGACGTGGCCGCCCTTGGCGGTGTCGCGGACCGCCATGATGACGCGGCCGCCGTTTGCGGCGAGGTGGCGGGTGATCGCCACGCCGAGGCCGCTGCTGGCGCCGGTGACGACGAAGGTGCGGCCGGCCTGGTCGTTGAGAGGTCGCCGAGGGTCCAGTCGGCGTGATCCACGGGTTCTCCCGGCGCTAAGCGGATTACTTATCCTATTAAACAACCCCGGAGCGGATTGTCAATCCGGTTAGGTGGAGTGGTGGGGTGACTCCGCCGCTTCGCGCCGACGCCGCCCGCGACCGTGACCAGCCGCTGGCCACGGCCCGCCTGGCGAGGGCCGAAGGCGACCTGGCCCTGCGGCTCAACGACCTCGCACGCCGGGCGCGGATGGGCGTCGGGGCGGTCTACCGCACTTCCCGACCCGCCGGGCTCTCATCGAGGCACTCGCCGATGCCGACTTCACCACGCTGATCGAGGACGCTCGCCATGCAAGTCGGCACGATGACGCCCGGACCGCAGTCCAGGCCCTCCTGCGCGCCCTACTGGCCGCAGCGCCGCCGACCTGCAGGCCAAGTCCCGCCACCGGCGCCTGTCCACCCTTGGCATCTACGTCCGGCTCGGCGAGGAAACCTCCGCCCGCATCACCGCTTGAGAACGACGAGCACCACCGCCGGCATCGGCGCTGACCTCGCGTCCCACGTACCGGGATCACGGAAAGCGGCGCCGCCCCGCGAGACGACCGTCGCTGCGGCAGCGCCGCACCCGCGCTCCTTGAGGGTTCCGGGTCTGGTGCTTGCGGGGGCTTCGTCGCGGCTGGCATGGCCCCATCTGCCACCACAAGCGGATGAGTCATCCGTATGTGCTATCGTTGCCATTAAGCGGATGACCTATCCGAATTATCGGGCTGGAGGAACGCATGGGAAAGACAGCTGTGGTCACGGCCGGGACCGCCGGCATCGGCTTGGAGACGGCCCTGGGACTGGCCGCCGCCGGGTACGCGGTCACCGTGGTCGGCCGCAACCCCGATCGGGGCGCCCGGGCGGTCGAGCGGATCAACGCGGTGAACCCGGCTCGCCCCGGCCGGTTCCTGCCCGCCGACCTCGGCTCGCTCGACGGCGTGCGCGCGCTCGCCGGCCGGATAGCCGACGACCACGCCGCATCCGGCGAACCGCTGACCGTGCTGGTGAACAACGTCGGGGCGATGTTCGCGGATCGACAGGAACTGAACGGCGTGGAGGCATCGTTCGTCGTCAACCACCTTTCGCCGTACCTGCTGACGGAACTGCTGCTGCCCACGCTCACGGCCGGTGCGCCGAGCAGGATCGTGAACGTGACCTCGGCCGCGGTCGGTTTCGCCAAGCGGGCGTTCGACACCGTCGAACCGCCCGGCGGCTACTACGGCTTCCACTGGTACGGCCGCGCCAAGCTCGCCAACCTCGCCTACACGCTCGACCTGGCGGCCCGCCTCGACGGCACGGCCGTCTCGGTCTTCGCCGCCGACCCCGGAGGCGCCGCGACCGACATGACCAACGGCACCATGACCGACCCGAAGATCGTCTCACCGCCGCTGCGGCTGCTGTGGCCGCTGCTGCGCCGCACGTTCGAACGCTCCACCGCGGGCCCGGCATCCGAGGCCGCCAAGTCCTCCATCACCGCCGCCACCGACGAGTCCCTGACAGGCCGGACCGGCATCGTCCTCGGCGCCAAGGCGCAGCCGATCTCCCCGCACCGGGCGGCCACCGACCGCCGCATCGCCGATGCCGTGCGCCGACTCAGCCGGCAGCACGCGCCCCTCGTGGCGCCCTGACCCGCCAGGCCCGGCATGGCCCGGCACGGCGTGGCCTGGCGCGGCGGGGCCATTCGGATGAGCCATCCGATTAGCATGTCCCCATGACGACGACACCACTGCGCAAGGACGCGGCCCGCAACCGGGACCGGATCGTGGCCGTCGCCCGCGAACTGGTCGACCAGGGCGCGCCGTTGCAGCTCAACGACGTCGCCCGCCGCACCGGCCTCGGAGTCGGCACCGTCTACCGCCACTTCGCCACGCCCGAGGCGCTCCTGGAGGCCGTCGCCACCCCCCGCCTGGAGGCCCTGACCGCCCACGGCAGGCAGGCGCTGGCCGACACCGACGCCTGGCGGGCGCTGGAGAGCTTCCTGACCCGCACCGTCGAGGCGCAGGTCACCGACGCCTCCCTGGCACCGGTCGCCGCCGCTTCCGTCGACGCCCTGCCGCGCACCACGCAACTCAAGGAGTCCCTGTGGTCGACAGGCACCACACTCCTCGACCGGGCCCGCGCGGCCGGGGCGGTCCGTCCCGACCTGGCCGCAGCCGATCTGGTCCCGCTCATGTGCGGCATCGCCCACGCCGTAGACGTACGCGGCGGCGCTCCCGCAGACCGGATCGACACCGCGCACCGCTACCTGGCCGCACTGCTCGGCGGCCTGCGAGCCACACCGACGACGGTGTGAGATCTCCCCTCTGCCGCAGGGCACACGTCCACGACCGTCCTCCCCCTGGGGAATCGTGAACGCAGGGGTGGGGAAGTCCGGGCTCTGGCGACGATCATGTGACGGGTGTTGGCGTGACGGGCATGCGGCGGATGATCATGTCCTGGGTGCGAATCACTGGGGCTTGGTCTCGAGGTTCTGTTCCCGCACTTCGAGCACGTCG
>NZ_JBFAXX010000110.1:0-14372 GCF_040680995.1 Kitasatospora sp. NPDC051914 | reverse complement strand
TGTCCTCGTCCGCCTTCGGCCAGTCGAAGCCGAGCATCTCCAGGACCCACTCAAGGCCGTCCGGCAGCATCAGCGACACGAGTCAGTTCCCCCCAGCAGAACCCGCGCCGGTCGGCGCGGACAGAGACAGACGAACAGGACGAGCGGGTCGAACAGGCAGGACGGACCAGCGAGCGCGGGTCAGACCTGCGGGCGGTACATGGTGTGGATCTCGTTGCCCAGGGCGTCCGTCCGGCCGCCGAGGGCGCCCAGCCGGCCGGTCGTGTCGACCTCGTTCGCGGCGTGGCTCTCGGCCATGGCCTGGAGCTTCTGGCCGATCTCGCCGAGTCGCTGCGCGAGCGAGTCCATGGACTCCTGCATGCCGTCGCGCAGGCCCTCGTACACGATGCCGAACTTCTCGCCGAGGTCGTCGTCGCCCCACGGCGGCTCGCTGCCGCCCTCCAGCGCCTCCAGACGGGACTTCAGCTGGTTCGCCGCGTCCTGGAAGTCCTTGCCGACCGACTCGAGGTTCCGCCCCTGGGCGCGCAGATTGCCCTCGTCGACGATGATCTGCTGACCTGCCACCGAAACGCCCCGTCCCCCGTACGACTGCGGCGACCCCGCCCCACGACGCGTGGACCGAGCCCCGCCACCCAACTACCCGTTAACCAATTGATCCTACGGCTTGGCCCCGGTCGCGCAGTACCGCCGGTCGCCGGTTCGCACGAGCCCCACCTAACCGGAATCACCCCCTCCGATCCGGGGCGGCGCGCACCGCTGCAGGCGGAAATCGACTCGCTTCCTCCCGATCCGCCCGGTAGAAACCGGGGATGACGAACGAACCCATGGACCGACTGGACCAGCTCCTCGCCGAACGGGCCTGCGAGCGGCTACTGATCGACTTCCTGCACCGCCTCGATCTGGGTGAACCCGCCTCCGTCGCAGACCTGTTCACCCCCGACGGCACCTGGGAGTGGCCGGAGGGCGAGCGCCGCATCGAGGGCCGCGACGCGCTGCGGGCCTACTTCGCGTCCCGCCCGGCCGACCGCCTGTCGCGCCGGATGTGCAGCAACATCCTGGTCGACATCCACTCCCCCACCACCGCCACCGCGATCTCCTACTTCGCGACCTACCGCGTCGACGGCTGGACCGGCGGCATCCTGCCACCCCGTCTGCCCGCCAATGCAGGCCACTACGAGGACACCTTCCGCCACGAGGACGGCCGCTGGCTGCTCGCCTCCCGCACCCTCCACCTCGCCTTCGGCGGCCCCACCGAACGGCTCCGGCCCGCCGAGGCCCCGGCCGCCCGCGACTGACGGGGCGGCCATTACTTGCTGTTCCGGTCCGTCCAGAGGTCGTACAGCGACGGAACGAAGCAGCGCTGCTCCCAGAAGCCGCCGCCGGCCGCCGCCGGGTCGACGGTCGCGACCCAGCCGGCGACGGCGCGCTCGAGGTCGTCCCCGTCGTGGTGCCCGAGCAGCACCGGCGCGGTCAGCGCCGCATGGTGCAGCAGGACGATCCGCAGCAGCCGGTCCAGGCTGCCCGCCATCAGCGGGAACTCCTCGTCCTCGCTGGGCCGGTGACCGTGGCGCACCTCACCGGTCCGCCCGTCGAGGAGGATCGGCGAGCCGTGGAAGGACCCGAGCCCCTCCCACAGGTCCGGTCGGCCTCCGACCGGTCGGAGACCCTCCACGGCGGGGCCGACCGTACGGAGCCCGGAGGCGCCCTCGGTCAGCGGCCAGCCCATCCCGGTCAGGAACGCCCTGGCCCCGTCGTTCCCGATCCCGGCCGGAACGAGCCCGTCCGGGAGGGGACGGCACGCCCCCGGCCCGAACGCCCAGTTCTTTTCAAGCACTTCCCGGCTCACGGCCCCGCTCAACGGCAGCGGGGGGTTCGGCCACGCCGCCCGGCCGGCCACGCTGTACCCGGGCCTCCCGTGCGGCACGGACGGCAGCCCGGCCAGCCGCTCCTCGTCCACCAGCGCACCGAACAGGCCGCACCGGCCGGAGAACACCCACAACGTGCCCCCGGGCGCACCGGACGGCGCGCACTGCACGGCCTCGTCCACCGCACCGGGCACCCACGGCAGCCGCCGCGCCAACTCCGTACGCTCCGACGCGTCGAAGGACGACCACGCCCCGTTCACCCGCCGCACGGCCGGTCCCGTCGTCCTCCTCGACCTCCTCCAGCAGGTCCTCGTCCGGACCGCCGAGGAACTCCCCCGTCGCCACGTCCCACCGCCACTCGTGCTCGACGCCCCAGTCGTCCTCGTCCTCCCGCCGAATCGCGAAGGCGGCACCGCCCTCTTCCCGCTCCACCAAGTGCACCTCGTCGGCGAGAGGAATCGGATCGGCCAGCGGCGCAAGCCCGCTCGGCCACTGCCACCGCGACCACACCGTCCGCCACGGAAGGCGCACCCGCGCTGCCACCTCGTCCGCGGCAGCGCCCAACCCCCGGCTCACCAGCGCATGGTGGACCCAGGCCAGCCACTCCTCGTGGCTCGCCGGCGCAGCCACCCCCTCCAGCAGCAGGCAGTGCAAGTCCCCGGCGATCCCGCCCAGCGGCACGCCTTCGGGGTACGCCGACGCCAGCCCCAGGCCCAGCCCGTACCACTCGGACTCCACCAGGAAGCCCGGATCGGCGATCCACTCCCCCAACTCCCCCGCCAGCGCCGCGTGCACCGGCCACGCCGCATGCAGGTACCCGGCCGCAACCGGCTCCTCCCGAAGCCCCAGCACGGCCCGGTGCACGGCACGCTGCTGCCCGACCGTCAAAGGCAGTTGCTCCCGAACGGCCCGGTGCTCCTCGGCACCGGTGAAGCCCACCCCGCCGGCGTCGAGCACCAGCAGCCGCTCCCGCTCGGCGAACTCCTCCAACGCCTCGGCCGTCACCGGCCCCGCACCCAGTGCCTCGGCGAACGCCCGCCACACCGGCACCGGCGCGCGGAAGGTCTCCAACGCCGCGGCGGCGGACAGCCGGCCGGCATGCTCCGCCGGGAGATCGACCGGACGGGACGCCTCGGCAGCCGTCTCCCCGGCCACCACCGGTACGCCGAATGCCTCCCGAGCGTGGTACCGCGCCCACTGTCGGAGGCGCGCCGGCTCGCCCGTCGACCGTACCAACGGCCCTGCGGCCCCGACCCGTTCGAGCAGCACCTGCTCGGCCCCGTCGTCCTCCCCCACCAGCCGCCGCGCCTCGGCAACGACCGCCTCCAGGCTCAGCCCGGCACAGTCGATCCGCACGATCCCGTCCACGGCACCTCTTCCCCTCGACGTCGACGCCGGCGCTCAGTAGTCCATGATCTCTCGCCATTCGCCGGGCAGTTCCGCCCGGACGCGGTCGGCGGCCTCGGACGTCAGCGCCCTGAACTCCAGCCACCCGAGCTCCACGCCGTCGTCCGAGCGGTCGTCGCAGACCAGCACGTCACGGTCGGCGAACCACCGCTGCCGGTCGTCGGAGTCCTCCGGTCCGTACAGCGACGGTACGGCGGTGAGGTGGCGTTCCAGGTGCTCGGCATCGCCGGGGAGTCGTTCCCTCCTCCAACCACCGCGGTCGCCGCACAGGGTGTTCTGCGACATCAGCAACTCGATGCAGGCGAGGGAGAACCGGTCCGCGTACGCGCCCCATTCGCCGCCCTCGCCGTCGATCACCACCGGCGGGTCGGCCTCCGAGAGGCGGTCGAGCGGAATCCCGAAGGCGTACGAAAAGAGCTTCTCCGTCTGCCAGACCAGGACGCCGTCCTCCGCCCACAGGTCCTCCGGCGGGTACGGGTAGCGGAGGGCGTGGAAGAGGTCCCACCGCTGTCCGAAGCGGGCGTACCACTCGCGCATCGCCCCGGGCAGCGCGAAGCCGAGCCGCTGCTCGGCGGCGGCCAACTCCTCCTCCGGGACCCCGTCGCCGGGCTTCACCGGCGCGCCCAGGTGGGCGGCGAACCGCTCGACGAAGCCGAACGCGGCGGACGGGCCGGCGAGGGCCGCGGGCAGGTCGACCCGGAGGTCAAAGCTTTCGGACATTCAGGAACGGTATCCCGCCCCGCGGACACCGCTGCCGGCGGCTACAACCACTCCTCCCACAGGTCGAGGAGGGTCGGGTTGAAGTACTTGTGCTCCCAGAAACCGCCTTCGGCGGCGGCCGGGTCCACGATCCGGATCCAGCGCGCGACGTCCTGCTCCAGGTCCATCGAGTCGTACACGCCGAGCAGCACCGGCACCGACAGCGCGGCCCGGTGCAGCAGCACGATCCGGAACAGCTGCGGCAGCCCACCGGCCACCAGGGCGAGTTCGTGATCCCGGTCCTCGCAGAACACCTCGCCGCTGCGGCCGTCGAGAAGGATCGGCGAACCCCAGAGGTCGCCGAGCCCCGCCAGCAGATGCGGGCGGTCGTCCGCGGGCTGCAGACCACCGGCGGCGAGTTCGACCGTCGACAGGACCGGGTCTTCCGTCACCGGCCAGCCCACCTCGGTCAGGAACTCCCGGGTGCCGGGGTGTGCCACCGCCGCAGGAAGCAGCTCGGGCGCCACCGGACGGCACGCGCCGGCACCGAGTACCCAGTCCTGTTCCAGCTCCGCCCGGGTCAGCACACCCGTGAGGGACACGTCCGGCACCGGCCACTGCGCCCGCGGGGTGAGCCCGTTCCCGTACCACCCCCGTGACACCTGCGGGAGTTCCGCCATCAGGTCGTCGTGCACCAGCGCGCCGAACAGCCCGCAGCGCCCCATGAACACCCACAGCGTGCCGCCCGCCGGGTCCGTGGGCGTGCACTGCACGGCGTAATTGACCGACTCCCCCGTCCACGGCAGCTCGGCGACCGGCTCGTACCGAGGGCCGAGAGCGCTGGAACTCCACTGCCCGTCCACGTGCAGGGCCGTACGTCCGGTGAGATCCTCGGCGTGGGCCACGACCTTGTCGTGCGGTGCGGTGTTCGCCGCGCCGAGCAGCTCCCCCGTCCGGGCGTTCCACAGTTGCTCGAACACCGTGCCCGATTCGTCGCCCCAGGGCTCGTGCCGGGTGGCGAGGGTCGGGCCGTCGGGCCCGTGCACGAGGCAAAGTTCGTCCTGCTCGATCTCCTGCGGCAGCCGCGGCGCGTACCCGCTCGGCCACTGCCAGCGCGACCACAGCGTCCGCCACGGCAACCGCACCCGGGTCGCCACCTCGTCCGCCGCGGCGGTGAAACCCCGCCCCACCAGTGTGTGGTGCACCCAGCTCAGCCACTCCTCGTGGCTCGCCGGCGCGGCCAGCCCCTCCAGCAGCAGGCAGTGCAGATCACCCGCAACCGTGCCCAGCGGCACACCCTCCGGATACGCCAGCGCCAGCCCCAGACCGAGGCCGTACCAGTCCGACTCCACCAGGAAGCCCGGATCGGCGAGCCACTCCCCCAACTCCCCGGCCAGCGCCGCGTGCACCGGCCGTACGGCGCCGAGGTAGGCCGCCACGGTCTCGTCCGTCCCGGCGGCGTCGGACCGCAGTCCGACCAGGGCGCGGTGAACCGCGCGCTGCTGCACATCGCTCAGCGGCAGCCGGGCCCGAACGGTCCGATGAGCCACCCGGTCCGCGAAGCGGACGGCATTGCCCTCCACCGTGATCTCGGGTCGGCGAGCCGCGAACTCCGTCAACTGCTCGACCGACACGGGCCGGCCCGTCAGGGCGGCCGCGAACGCGCACCACACCTGCAGGCCCGAGCGCGGCAGTTCCAGGGCCGCCGCCGCGGCAAGCCAGAGCAACTCGTCCGGTGCCGCAGGAAGGTCGTGCCGGGCAGCTGCCTCCGATCGGTCGTCGGCTTCTGCGGGCGGAGCGATCGTCACGGGTCGCCCCACCAACTCCGACACTGCCCGACTGCCGCAGGACATGATGCGCTTCGGCTCGTCCGAGCTCACCAGTGGACCGGCGAGCTCCACCCGTTCAAGCCGCAGGTGGACAATTGCACCGGCCTCGGCGGACGCGCGGCCGGCTGCTGCAACGACCGATTCGAGGCTCTGCCCGGCACAGTCGACGGCAACGGAAACAGCCTGGGGCGAGCCATCATTCGTCACGCAGCAATCCTATGCATCCGCTCCGCCGTCACTCCGAATGCCCATCCGCATCCCAGACCGTCGTACCCGGGCAGGCGGCTCGATTCGAGCCCCGAGCGCAGATCGGCGAGCCTGCGCCCGATCGTGCGATGCCAAGCAGCCATGCCGGACGGGTTTCAGTCCGGGGGAACCGGCACCTCGCCGGAGTCGAGAAAGAGGTAGTCGTACACCTTCCGGAGGTATGCGTAGAGTTCGTCGTCCGACTCGAAGTCGACGAATGTCAGGTCGCAGAACCGCTCGGCTGAAAGCTCCTTCGTCCCCAGGACCCGGGAGAACTCCCACTTGATCGACTTCCCCCACTCCGGAGCGAAGGACGACAGCGTCGACCGGACCCGCGGGAGGTGGTGGAACGCCACCTCCACGTTCAGGTAGGTCTGAAAGAAACCTGCGAGCTCTCCCTTCTCCCCCATCACAGATTCGGCCGCCCCCCGATCCGACTCAGTTGTCGGGGATCTGCACGCGCAGCGCGCTCAGCCCCGCGCTGTCCGCCACCAGGACGATGCCGTCCGGCGTGACATCGGCCCCGGCAAGCGGAGCGGTTGCGGCGAACACGGCCAGTTGCCCGCCCTCCGCCTGCCAGATGCGGAGGTAGTCGCCACCGACGCCCAGTCGCAGGGCACCGGCCTCCCGGTCGTGGTCCGACGGCCGGGCCAGCTGCACCGGGTCGCCGTCCAGTTGCTCGCCGGTCTGCGCACGGTAGGCGACCAGGGGCTGTTCTGCCCCCGGCAGGTTGGCCACCACGGCCGGGGTGCCGTCCGGGCCCGCTGCGGCAGTTATCCCGGCGATCCCCGCCAGCGGCCTGTGCCAGAGCGTGTGCCAGGGCAGATCGACACCGAACTCGGAGACGGACAGGCCGTCCAGGCGGCACCCGTGCTCCAGCAGGCCCGCGACGGTGCGGGGGTCTGCCTCGGTGCGGGTGAACAACGGAGCCAGGCGCAGCCACGTCCGCCCGACGGCCGGAAGCTCTGTGCCGGTGCGGGTGAGGTGTTCGGCGGCTGCGCGGAGCACGACCTGGTCGGCGTGGACGAGGAATGCCGGGTCGGCCATCAACTCCGGCAGGAGGCCACCCTCCAGCGCGTGCCGGATCAGGCCGGTGTGGGCGTAGGCCGGCGCCTCGGACCACCGCGTAGGCCCCTCGGGGAGCCCGGTCAGCAGGGCGTTGGCCATCCTGCGGCTGCTCTCACGGACGGTCGTGCCGAACCGCTCCCGCAGCTCGTCGGCCAGGGCCGGGTGCCGCAGCCGGACCGCCGGCTCCGAGCCGTTCCCGTCCCCTTCTCCGCCGAGCAGGTCGAAGAAGGGAAGCAGCAGCCGCTGGCCGTCGGCGAACACCGTGGACAGGTCCTTGCCTGCCACCGCCGAGGCGAGCGGCTCCCAGAGCGAGAAGGGCAGGGGTGCATCGGTACCCGCGAGTGCCAGCGGGGCGAGCAGTCGGCGGAGGGTGAGTTCGTCGGTTCCGCAGCGCTCGGCGTGCAGGTCGAGCGTGTCCCCCACCGTGTGGGGGAAGCCCACTGCCGGGCCGTCGGGTACGGCCGTCAGCGACCAGGCGGCCAGCTCCACGACGAGCGGTCCGTTCGCCTCACGGGCGACCGCCTCGGCCTCCTCCGGCCGGGCGACCATGGCGGCGGCCTGGAGCGACAGGGCATCCGCGTCCGCCCACGGCTCCACGTCGAGGTCGATCACCAGGAGGTCCTCGGCGGGCAGCCGCTCCGCCAGCCACTCGGCCTGCGCACGGGGCACGTCGGAGAGCAGCCGGATCCCGGGCGCGAGCGCCAGCGGCAACAGGACGTCCTCCGCGACTCCGGCCGGTCCACCCGGCACCGGCAGCACTCCGACCCGGTCGACGTCGGCGACGACGACCGGGACGGGCCGCTCCTGTTCCTCGGCGAGCAGCGCGTACACCTCCTCGGTCCGATCCGCGCCGAGCCCGAGCTCGTCGGCGACCAGCCACAGCAGCTGGGCCGGCGTCAGACCGGCGGCCGCGAAGACCGGCGGCGTCGGCAGGCCGGCCGGCGGAACGGTGTCCGGCTGGAGCACGTCGGTGTCGAGGAGCTTGCGGTACTCCGGGTCGCAGAGCATCAGGAAGCCGGTCAGTAGCCGTGACCTGCCGCTCCCCGCGCTCCCGGTGATCAGCGCGGTGGCCGGGGACGCCCCGTCGGCGAGCCACACCGCCAGGGCCCGGAGCGCGGGCGCCCGCCCGCCCAGGTGCGGATGCGGCTGGTGGACTGGCTGGGAGGTCACGGTCGGGGCTCCAGGGCTGGGTCGGTGCGAGGAGGTCGTTGCGGGCGGCGGGGCGGCGGGGGCGCTATTCGGGAATCTCCTCCCACAGGTCGAGCAGGGTCGGCGCGAAGTACTTCTGCTCCCAGAACCCGCCCTCGGCGGCCGCCGGATCGATCGTCCGGATCCAGCTCAGGACGTCCTCCTCCAGGTTCAGGGAGTCGTCCACGCCGAGCAGGACGGGCACCAGCAGCACGGCCCGGTGCAGCATCACGATCCGGAGGAACTGCGGCAGCCCACTGGCCATCAGGACGAGTTCGCGGTTCCAGTCCTCGCCGAACACTTCGCCGCTACGGCCGTCGAGCAGGATCGGCGAGCCGAAGAACCGGCCGAGCCCGGTCAGCAGCCCGGGACGGCCGTCCGCCGGAACCAGCCCACCGGGCGCGAGTTCGGAGGTCAGCAGTCCCGGATGGTCCGTCACCGGCCAGCCCACCTCGCCCAGGAACTCCCTGGTGGCACGGTGTTCGACCACGGCCGGAAGCAGCTCGGGCGGCACCGGGCGGCATGCTCCGCGGCCGAACGCCCGGTCCTGTTCCAGCTCCTCCCGGGTGAGCGGCCCGTCGAAGGACACCTCCGGCCGGGGCCACCGCGCGCGGGCGCTGAGCGGGTTCCCGTACCCACCGCGCGGGAGCCTCGGCAGCCGGGCCATCAGGTCGTCGCGCACCACCGCGCCGAACAGCCCGCACCGCCCCATGAACACCCACAGCGTCCCGGCTGCCGGGTCCGGGGGTTCGCACAGGGCGGCGAAGGTGACCGACGCGCCCGTCCACGGCAGCGCGGGCACCGGGAAGTCCTTCCACCGGCCGAGGGCCCACTCGCCGTTCACATGGCCGACGACGATCCCGGCGAGTGCCTGCTCCTGGGGATGGATCCCGGTGTGCGGCTCCGTGCTCGGGGCACCGAGCGGCTCACCCGTCCGGGCGTCCCGGAGCTGCTCGAACACCGTGCCCGATTCGTCGCCCCAGGGCTCGTGCTGGGTGGCGAGGGTCGGGCCGTCGGGCCCGTGCACCAGCAGGATCCTGTCCTGCTCGGTCTGCGCGGGCGGCCGCGGAACGTACCCGCTCGGCCATCGCCAGTGCGACCACAGCGTCTGCCACGGCAGCCGCACCCGGGTCGCCACCTCGTCCGCCGCGGCGGTGAAACCCCGCCCCACCAGTGTGTGGTGCACCCAGCTCAGCCACTCCTCGTGGCTCGCCGGCGCGGCCAGCCCCTCCAGCAGCAGGCAGTGCAGATCACCCGCAACCGTGCCCAGCGGCACACCCTCCGGATACGCCAGCGCCAGCCCCAGACCGAGGCCGTACCAGTCCGACTCCACCAGGAAGTCCGGGTCCGTCAGCCATTCCCCCAGCTCCCCGGCCAGCGCCGCGTGCACCGGCCGCGCGGCGCCCAGGTAGGCCGGCCCGTCCGGCCGCAGGCCGAGCAGCGCCCGGTGGATCGCACGCTGCTGCACACCGCTCAGCGGCAACCGCGCCCGGACGTCCCGGTGGGCCTCGCGGTCGACGAACCCGACCGTGCGCCCCTCCACCACGAGCTCCGGCCGGGAAGCCGCGAACTCCGTCAACCGCTCGACCGTCACCGGCTGTTCGGCCAGCGCGACGGCGAACGTCCGCCAGATCTCCACGCCCGACCGCGGCAGCTCCAGCGCCGCCGCAGCGGTAAGCCACAGCAACTCCTGTGGATCAACCGGAAGTTCGTGACGCTCGACCGCCGGCCGGGCGTCATCCGCCGGCCGGGCGAGGGTCACCGGTCGCCCGACCAGCCGCGAAATCTCCCGGCTGCCACAGGACCTGATCCGTGTGGGCTCGTCCGAGCTCACCAGCGGACCGGCGTCCTCCACCCGCTCCAGCCGCACCTGGGCGTTCGGACCGGCCTCGGCGACCGCCCGCGCGGCGGCCACGATGACCGACTCGAGGCTGTGCCCTGCACAGTCGACGGCAACGGAAACTGCCGTGGGCGACTCGTCGTTCGTCATGCGGCAATCCTATGCATCCGGCCCGCCGTCCCTCCGGATGGCCGCCCGCATCCACAGCACCTCGATGTTGCGCATGTACCAGCGGGTGTCGGCCTGCTGCTGCTTCCGGGCCTTCGTCGCCGTCATCGGATCGCCGTTGGCGTCCACGGCCCCGTCGACCATCGGTCCGGCGCGGTAGCCGATGCCGTAGCTCACGCCCACCCCGCCCAGGGAGGAGGACCCGCGGATGTAGACCGAGCAGTCGTTGCTGCCACCGCCGTACATGGCACCGCCGGACGAGTATCCGCACGGCTCCCGCTCGGTGTAGAGGTGCACGGGCTCGAACGGCTTGTTGCCGGCGGCGACCCGGGCCTTGTTCACCTCGTCGAAGTACTTGCCCACATGGGGTTCCGAGTGGTCCTGGTGCTCCTTCGCGGTGTTCGACGCCGAGCTGTCCACGATGTAGTGGACCTCTTTGCTGACCGGGTCCCGGACCTCCAGCACGGCGAAGTTCCGGCCGCTCATGTCCAGGGTGTCGTTGGTCCCGTTGGTCGTCTTCCGCAGGTGGTCGGCCCAGGTGGTGCCCGGTTCCCGGTTCCCGAAACCGTTGTCGCGCATGTCGTTGAAGATGCTTCGCGCGGGGGATCCGCTCGTGCCCCACATGTCGAACTTCTGGTGAAAGTGGGCGCCCCAGGAGCGTCCCACCGGCGGACGCGGAACGCTGGGGTCCGACCACTCGTAGCCGTCCGGTCGGCCGCCGAGCGCGTAGCCCACCGCGTTGCCCTGGTGGAAGCTCACGTTCATCCGCGCCAGGACCGCGACCACGGCACCGCGCTCACTGGAGTCGAGCTTGTCGAATCCGGGCAGCGCCTTGGTGAGCTCGCTGTGCGTGAACCCCTGCGGGGGGTTCGACCCGTCGAAGTTGTTGCGCTTGGCGGCCTCGTCGAAGAGCCGCTGGACCGAGCCGTCGCGCTCCCACGACTCCAGCTTGTCGAACGCCTTGTGCAGATCCATCTGGTGGACGTGCTGCTCGGTGCGCAGGGTCGCTTGCGAAGGGTCCGGGAGCCGGTCGTGGTGCTCGTGCTTCGCGTCCTGCCGCTCGCCGTACTCCGCGCTGCCCTTGACCTCGTCCCGGCGGTCGATCTTCGGCATGCCGTCGGCCTCGAGGTCGACCCCCTTCTTGGGCTTCTTGCCGGGCGGCCCGTCATCACCGTCCTGATCGAGATCGTGTTTGGTGCCCGCGACCTCCTCCGGGGCGCGGCGGTCAGGGCGGCTGTCGGTCCGGGTGTGGTCGGGCTTGCCGGAGTCGGTGTGCGGGGTCGCGGGCCGGCGGTCCGGGCCGAGGGGGATGGCGAAGACGCCGTGGTCGCCGCTGTGGAGGGGCTGGTTGGAGCGGCGACCGGTCTGGGCGTCGACGTAGGTGATCTTGCCGTTGTGGTTGACGGCGTTCCAGGCGTGGGCGCGGCCGTCGGCGTCGCGGGTGATGATGACGGCCTGCGAGCCGTGGCCCTCGCGGCGGAGGGTGTCCTCCAGCCGGCGGTAGGCGTCCTTGCCGTCGCCCATGTCGGAGAACTTGGCGCCGAGGGCGTTCTCGATGCGGTCGCGTCCACCGCGCTCACCGCGGTCGGACGGGTTCCCGTCGGCATCGTGGTCGGGGGTCCGGGCGGCTGCCGGGGTCGGGTGGCCGGAGTAGGTGTCGACGGTGGCCAGCGCCACGTCGGCGCAGTTGTTGTTCCGGCCTGGGGCGTTCGGGTCGCCGTTGATGGCGCGCGGCCAGTCGCCCTCCGGGTCCGGGTGGCGCTGCGGCTTGCCGTCGGCGTCGCGGGGGACGGAGTTCTCGACCCGCTCCCGGTCGTGGTGACCGGGCTCGACCAGGCCGCCGGGGCTGCCGTACGGACGGTCGGCGGTCGCCGGACGGTCCGGGTCGGCCGGCTTGTGGTCCGGGGTGGCGTGCTCAGGGTCGCGGTTCGGCGTAGGCCTGCCGTGATCGTCGCGCGGATCCGCCGACTGGCGGTCTGCACGCGGGTCCGGGCGAGTGGGTGCGTCGGCCGGACGCTCCGCCCGCGGGTCCTGACGCGGAGCGCGGTCGTCTGGGCGGTCGGCACGCGGGTCGGGGCGGGTGGTCCCGTCCGGACGCGGAGGTGCCGAAGTCGGACGGTCGGCGGCCGGACGGTCGGCACGCGGGTCCGGACGCGAGGCGGCGTCGGGACGCGGTGTGCCGGTCCGCGGGTCGGGGCGGCCCGCCGTGGGCTGCTGCCCCAGGGTGGTCGGGCGGTCGGTGCGGTCCGGGCCCGGGTTGTTCCGCTGGCCGGGGACGGTGGGTCGGTCGGCGTCGGCAGGCCGGTTGCCGGTCGGGGTGCCGGCGGTGGGACGGTCCGTGCGGGGCGTGTTCGCGCTGCCCGTGCCGGGCGTTCCGGAGGTCGGCGGGACACCCGCGCCCGGGTTCACAGGGCCGGGGTTCTGGGACGGCTGGCCCGTGGACGGCGTCGGGGTGCTGTCGGGGGTGGGCGTGCCGGGCGCGTGGGCCGGCGGGGCGTCGGCTACCGCGGTGGAGGCGGTGTGGACGGTGGCCCGGTGCGGCCCGTCCGAGGACGGCGTGCGGGAGGCGTCGCCGGCCGGGACGTGCGGCACCGACCCGGTGTGCGGCGGCACCGCCGAGCCGGAACGTTCCTGCTGCGGAGCGCCCTCCTCGGCCCGTGGGACGGACTCGTGGCGCTGCGGCGGAGCTTCGTGCCCGGGGCGGCCGGCCTCCGGACCGTTGTGGGACTGGGCCGCGGTGCTCGCCGGGGCATCACCGCGCACGGGACCGTAGGACGGCGACGGACGGCTCTCACCGCTGTGCACCGGAGTGCCGGACGACTCGTCACCACTTCGCACCGGACCGTAGGACGGGGTGGTGGTGCGTGCCTCACCGGAATGCGGCTGGGCGTGCGACGGCGTCGAAGCGGCATCCGGGGACGGCCGGGACGACGGGGAGTCGGCCGCATGGCTCGGTGCCGGGGTCGGCGACGAGTCGGGCGTGGGGTGGGTGGAGACCGGGCCGGGCCGGGAGTCCGGGGTGCCGCTGTGCGGTGGGGTGCCGGCGTCGCCGGTGTGGTGCGGAGCGGCCGCATGCGTCGGAGAGGGGCCCGGGGCGGGAGCGGGTGTCGCGTCGGGCCGGGCGTTCGGAGTGCCACCGTGGGTCGGGGTCGACGATCCGTCACCGGTGTGCTGGGGCGGCGGAGTCTGCGACGGGGCAGGAGCAGGCGTGGCGTCGGGCGCGGGGTGTGCGGTGGTCGGGCCGGGCCGGGCGGTGTCCGCGCCCGAACGGTCCGAGGGGGCTTCACCGTTACGCGCGGGCCCGTCCGAAGAACCGTCCTGTGCGGGAGGGGTCGGTCGGCTGTCCGTACCGGTGTGCGCGGGCGGCGCGTCCGCACCGCGGCCGTCACCCGACGCCGGCATCGGACCGTCCGAGCCGGGCGTCGGCCTGCTGTCCGAGCCGGTGTGGGCGGGCGAGCCGCTGTCGGCCCCCGAGGACGGGGCGGGCGCGGAGGAGGCCGGCGGAGTCCCGTCGCCACCGGTCGGAGTGTGGTTGGCCGCAGGTGCGGGGTCGGAGCTCAGCCGCGTACCGAACGGGTCGAGGGGCGTGGAGCCGCGGTTGTCGCCGGCCGGCGCAGGCGCAGGCGTGGGACGCGACGTGCTCTCGCTGCGGTTGCCCGCACCGGAGTCGCCGCTCCCGCTGTCACCCGAGGGCGAGTGGTTCGTGCCGCTGCTGCCACCCGAGTCACCGGACGAGGGACGCGAACCGCCCGACGACGAGCCGGAGGAGCCGGACGATCCGGAGGAACCGGTCGAGCCGGAAGAGCCGGTCGAGTTCCCGGACCCGGAAGAGCCGGAGCCCGAGTCGGAACCCGAAGAACCCGAAGAACCCGACGAGCCGGAAGAGCCCGACGTACCAGTGGAGTTGGAAGAGCCGGAGGACCCGGACGATCCCGAGGAGCCCGAGTCGCCACTGCTCCCGCTGCCACTCTCGCCGCTGCCGCCGCTCTCGTGCCCGCCGCCCGAGCTGCCGCTGCCGTGCCCGGCCGCGTTGTCCAGGTGGTGCCGAGCCGCACCACCCGC
>NZ_JBFAXX010000109.1:0-15156 GCF_040680995.1 Kitasatospora sp. NPDC051914 | reverse complement strand
GGCCCCCCCGGGGGGCGGGGGGGCGTCTTGTGCTCGGCCTCCCGCGGCGGCGGGGGGGGGGGGGGGCCGGCCCCCCCGACGGGGGTGCGGGTCAGACGCGGCCGGCTGCGGCGCGGTCGGCGGCCTGGGCCTTGAGGGCGCGCTCGATGCCCGCGCGGGCCTCGACGACCTGGCGGCGCAGGGCCGGCGCCGGGTCGGCCGAGGCCAGCCAGGCGTCGGTGGCGTCCAGGGTGGCCTGCTCGACCTGGTAGGCCGGGTACAGGCCGACGATGATCTGCTGCGAGATCTCGTGGCTGCGGCTCTCCCACACGCCCTTGACCGCGGCGAAGTACTTCTCGCGGTAGGGGGCGATCAGCGCGCGCTGGTCGGCCTGCTGGAAGCCGCCGATGACGGCCTCCTGCACGTAGTTGGTGAGCTTGTCGGACTCCACGACGGAGGCCCACGCCTCGGCCTTGGCCTCGGCGGTCGGGCGGGAGGCCCGGCAGCTGGCGGCGTGCTCCTGGCCGGAGGAGGTGTTGTCGCGCACCAGCTCCTCGTCGACGGCCTTGTCGTCGGCGCGGCCGGTGGCGACGAGCCGGGCCAGCAGCGTCCAGCGCAGCTCGGTGTCGACGGCGAGGCCCTCGATCGTCTCGGAGCCGTCCAGCAGGCCGGCGAGCAGGCCGAGCTGGGCGTCGGTACGGGCGGCGGCGGCCAGGGTGCGGGCCCAGGCGAGCTGGTGGTCGCTGCCGGGGGCGGCGGCGCGCAGCTGCTCCTCGGCGGCGGCGGCCCAGCGCTGCAGGCCCTCCTCGCGCCACGCCGGGTCGGCGTACGCCTCGAGGGCGAGCTTGACCTGGCGCTGCACGGACTGGACGACGCCGATGTCGGACTCCCGCTGCAGGCCGGAGAGGGCCAGCGACAGGTAGTCGCGGGTGGCGAGCTCGCCGTCGCGGGTCATGTCCCAGGCGGAGGCCCAGCACAGGGCGCGCGGCAGCGAGTCGACGAAGTCGCCGAGGTGCTCGGTGACGACGGCCAGCGAGTCCTCGTCGAGGCGGACCTTGGCGTAGGAGAGGTCGTCGTCGTTGAGCAGCAGGACGGCGGGGCGGTGCCGGCCGACCAGCTCGGGCACCTCGGTGCGCGGGCCGTCGATGTCGAGCTCGATCCGGTCGGTGCGGATCAGGGAACCGTCGACCAGCTCGTAGAGGCCGACCGCGATCCGGTGCGGGCGCAGCACGGCCTCGCCGCGGGCGCCGGCGGGGAGCGCGGGGGCCTCCTGCAGGATCGCGAAGGACTCGATGTCGCCGTCGGTGTTGATGTGCAGCTCGGGGCGGAGCAGGTTGATGCCGGCGGTCTCCAGCCAGGCCTTGGACCAGGTCCTCAGGTCGCGGCCGCTGGCCTCCTCGAGGGCGCCGAGCAGGTCGGGGAGGGTGGTGTTGCCCCAGGCGTGGCGCTTGAAGTAGGCCTGGACGCCCTTGAAGAAGGCCTCCTGGCCGACGTAGGCGACCAGCTGCTTGAGCACCGAGGCGCCCTTGGCGTAGGTGATGCCGTCGAAGTTGACCTGGACGTCCTCCAGGTCGTTGATCTCCGCCATGATCGGGTGGGTGGAGGGCAGCTGGTCCTGCCGGTAGGCCCAGGTCTTCATCTGGTTGGCGAAGGTCGTCCAGGAGTGCGGCCACTTGGAGGCGGGGGACTCGGCCTGGCAGACCACCTCGGCGAAGGTCGCGAAGGACTCGTTCAGCCAGAGGTCGTTCCACCACTCCATGGTCACCAGGTCGCCGAACCACATGTGGGCGAGCTCGTGCAGGATCGTCGCGGCGCGCATCTCGTACGAGGCGTCGGTGACCTTGGAGCGGAAGACGTACTGGTCGCGCAGGGTGACGGCGCCCGCGTTCTCCATCGCGCCGGCGTTGAACTCCGGCACGAACAGCTGGTCGTACTTGGCGAACGGGTAGGCGAAGTCGAACTTCTCCTGGAAGTAGTCGAAGCCCTGCTTGGTGACCTCGAAGATCGCCTCGGCGTCCAGGTACTCGCGCAGCGAGGGGCGGCAGTACACACCGAGCGGCACCCGCTGGTCGCCGCTGGCGTACTCGTCGAAGACGCCCACGTAGGGGCCGGCCACCAGCGCGGTGACGTAGGTCGACATCCGGGGGGTGGGCTCGAAGGACCAGGTGCGGACGGCGCCCTCGCCGGCCGGCTCCGGGGTGGGGGAGTTGGAGACGACGACCCAGCCCTCGGGGGCGGTGACGGTGAAGCGGAACGTCGCCTTGAGGTCGGGCTGCTCGAAGGCGGCGAAGACGCGGCGGGCGTCCGGCACCTCGAACTGGGTGTAGAGGTAGGTCTCGCCGTCGACCGGGTCGACGAAGCGGTGCAGACCCTCGCCGGTGTTGGTGTACGCGCAGTCGGCGACCACCCGGAGCTCGTTCTCGGCCCGGACGGCGGGCAGCGCGATCCGGCTGTCGGCGAAGTTGGCGAGCTCGAGGGCCTCGCCGTTCAGCACGATCTCGGACACGCTCGGCGCGACCAGGTCGATGAAGGTGGCGGCACCCGGGGTGTTGGCGGAGAAGCGGACCACGGTGGTGGACCGGAAGGTGCCCCCTTCGGGGGCCGAGCCCAGGTCGAGCTCGATGTCGTACGACTCCACATGCAGGAGTGCGGCCCGGGTACGGGCCTCCTCACGGGTCAAGTTGGTGCCAGGCACTCGCAGGACTCCTTCGTCAGGCTTGGTTGGGGGCATCCTTTCACGAGCGTCCCCCGCGCGGACCTGCGATTTCCGGGGCCGTCGGGCGGGTTGCGCGTTCGGCTACGACACTCGACGTAGGGCGGTGGCTGAGGTTTCGCAACGATCTGCATTCGCCCTTGACTCTGTATTGCGGGCTTGGCTGAGCTTAGAGTTCAGAAGTTGAAGATGAACGCCCGGTTGAGGCTTCGACACCGCAGGGTGACGGACCCGCCGGCCACAACGAGCTCCGCCGCAAGGGCGCGGCAGGGGCGGGAACGGTCGGGTTCCCGTGCCCTGGGAGGGTGAATCATGTCGATGGACACGCCGGGATCGCAGTCCTCGCTGCACCGGGCGAACCTCGAGAGGGTGCTGCGGGCCGTGCGGATGGCCGGCTCGCTCACCCAGGCCGAGATCGCCAGGTCCACGGGATTGTCGGCGGCAACGGTGTCCAACATCGTCCGCGAGCTGAAGGAGAGCGGCACCGTCGTGGTGGCCGACACCTCCTCAGGAGGCAGACGGGCGCGCAGTGTCTCGCTCAGCGGTGACGCCGGGATCGTCGTCGGCGTCGACTTCGGTCACACCCATCTGCGGGTCGCGGTGGGCAACCTGGCCCACCGGGTGCTCGCGGAGGAGAGCGAGCCGATCGACACCGACGTGTCGGCGCAGCAGGGCTTCGACCGGGCCGAGGCGCTGGTCGGCCGGCTGTTGTCGCAGGCCGGGTTCCGGCCGGACAAGGTGATCGGGGTGGGCCTCGGCGTGCCGGGCCCGATCGACGTGGAGACCGGGGCGCTCGGCTCCACCGCGATCCTGCCGGGCTGGACGGGCATCAACCCCGGCCGGGAGCTCTCCCAGCGGCTCGGCATGCAGGTGTACGTGGACAACGACGCCAACCTGGGCGCGCTCGGCGAGCTGGTGTGGGGCGCGGGCCGCGGGCTGAGCGACCTGGCGTACATCAAGGTGGCCAGCGGCGTCGGCTCCGGACTGGTCATCAACGGGCAGATCTACCGGGGCCCGGGCGGCACCGCGGGCGAGATCGGGCACATCACGCTGGACGAGGCCGGGCCGGTCTGCCGCTGCGGCAACCGCGGCTGCCTGGAGACCTTCGTGGGCTCCCGTTACCTGCTCAACCTCTTGAACGCGAGCCACCCGGGGGAGCTGACGCTGAACAAGGTGGTGCAGCTGGCCCAGCAGGGCGACCTCGGCTGCCGGCGGGTCATCGCGGACGCCGGGCGGCAGATCGGCAGCGGTGTCGCCACGCTGTGCAACCTGCTGAACCCCCGTCGGGTGATCCTCGGCGGCGAGCTCGCCGAGGCCGGTGAGCTGGTGCTTTCCCCCATCCGGGACTCGGTGGCGCGGTACGCCATCCCGAGTGCGGCCCGGCAGCTCTCGGTCGTCCCGGGCACGCTCGGTGGCCGGGCGGAGGTGCTCGGCGCGCTGGCCCTGGTGATGAGCGAGATGGGCGAATCGGGTGCCATCCGGCATACCGGCCTGGCCTCGGCATCGTCCGCCTGAGCTGCGCAGACAGGCGGAGCCGAGTCGTTTGATCTCGGCTTCGCCTTCAGGAAGATAACGAAAGGGTTCGGATCAGCGCGGTCGCGGTTTTACTTATTGACGACAAGGTGTGGGGGAGGTTGACTCCACTCAACCTCGCCGCAAGGTTGCGGCACTGTCAGGGAGGCACCCCCACCATGAACGCAATGATGCGTCGCGCCGTCATCGGCACTGCTGCTGTCTCGATGGCCCTCTCCATGGCCGCCTGTGGCAAGGCCGGCAGCGACAAGAAGGACGACGCCAAGGGCGGCGACACCAAGTCGATCGGCCTGCTGCTCCCGGAGAACGCTTCCTCCGTGCGCTACGAGTCCTTCGACAAGCCGTTCATCGAGGCCAAGGTCAAGGAGCTGTGCGGCGACTGCACCGTCAAGTACAGCAACGCCGAGGGCTCGGCCGCGAAGCAGAAGCAGCAGTTCGACACCCTGATCGCCCAGGGCGTCAAGGTCATCATCCTGGACGCGTTCGACGCGGCCTCCACCCAGTCCTGGGTGAAGGAGGCGGCCGACAAGGGCGTCAAGGTCATCGCGTACGACCGCCTGGCCACCGGCCCGGTCTCGGCCTACGTCTCCTTCGACAACGAGAAGGTCGGCGAGCTGCAGGGCCAGGCCCTGCTGGACGCCCTGGGCACCAAGGCCGCCGAGTCCAACATCGTCATGATCAACGGTGACGACGCGGACCCGAACGCCGGCAAGTTCAAGTCCGGTGCGCACAAGGTCCTCGACGGCAAGGTCAAGAAGGTCGTCTACGAGCAGTCCGGTGAGTGGAAGCCCACCGTCGCCGGCCAGAAGATCGGCGCCGCGATCACCCAGCTCGGCAAGGACGGCTTCCAGGCCGTCTACTCGGCCAACGACGGCATGGCCGCCGCGATCATCACCCAGCTGAAGTCCGCGGGCATCAACGTCCCGGTCGGCGGCCAGGACGCGGGCCTCGACGCCATCCAGCGCCTCGTCAGCGGCGAGCAGTCGTACACCATCTACAAGGCGTACAAGCCGCTGGCCGACTCGGCCGCCGAGCTCGCCGTCGCGCTGCTGCAGGGCAAGGACGTCAAGGCCATCGCCTCCTCCAGCATCGACAGCGACACCGACAAGGGCATCCCGGCCAAGCTGCTCGACCCGAAGGTCGTCACCAAGGCCAACATCAAGGACACCGTGATCGCCGACAAGCTGTACACCGTCGCCGACATCTGCACCGGCGCCTACGCCGAGGGCTGCAAGGCCGCGGGCCTGCAGTAGTCCTCCACGGGTGGGCGCCCCGCACGGGGCGCCCACCCTGCGGCGCGGCCGGCCGGCCCCTCGTGGCGGGGCCCCGGCCCGCTCCACCCCTTTTCTCGCACTAACCTTCGCGCCCGGGTCGGCGCGCGGCAGGCCGTGTCATGCCCACTTCCGGGGGCCGGCACGGATGAAGGAGATGGTTCACGTGACAGGCGCACCCGTACTGGCGTTGCGCGGTGTCTCCAAGCGCTTCGGTGCCGTTCAGGCGCTCACCGATGTGCACCTGGAGGTCCACGCCGGCGAGGTGGTCGCCCTGGTCGGCGACAACGGTGCAGGCAAGTCGACGCTGGTGAAGACGATCGCCGGTGTGCACCCCATCGACGAGGGTTCCATCGAGTGGGAGGGCAACAAGGTCGCGATCAACCGGCCGCACGACGCCCAGGCCCTCGGTGTCGCCACCGTCTACCAGGACCTCGCGCTCTGCGACAACCTCGACGTGGTCGGCAACCTGTTCCTCGGCCGCGAGCTGAAGAAGTTCGGCGCGCTCGACGAGGTCGCGATGGAGAAGCGCGCCAAGGAGCTGCTCGACACCCTGTCGATCCGCATCCCCAGCGTCCGCATCCCGATCGCCGCGCTGTCCGGCGGTCAGCGCCAGGTCGTCGCGATCGCCCGCGCCCTGGTCGGCGACCCCAAGATCGTCATCCTGGACGAGCCCACCGCCGCCCTCGGCGTCGAGCAGACCGCCCAGGTCCTCGACCTGGTCGAGCGCCTGCGCGACCGCGGCCTCGGCGTCATCCTGATCAGCCACAACATGGCCGACGTCAAGGCCGTCGCGGACACCGTCGCGGTGCTCCGCCTGGGCCGCAACAACGGCGTCTTCGAGGTGGCCGGCACCTCGCACGAGGAGATCATCTCCGCCATCACCGGCGCCACCGAGAACGCCGTGACCCGGCGTCAGGCACGTCTCGCGGAGGAAGCGAAGTGACGACCGACCAGACCACCGACGGTGCCGCCGAGGCGGCGCCCGCGCCCGCCGCGTCCCCGGCCGTCGACCCCCGACTGCTCGTCCGCGAGGCCGGATTCTCCGGCTACCTCGCCGAGTTCAAGCGCAAGATGAAGAGCGGCGACCTGGGCTCCGTCCCGGTCGTGCTCGGCCTGATCCTCATCGGCGCCATCTTCCAGGGCATCACCGGCGACTTCCTGAACGCCGACAACCTCACCAACATCACCAAGTGGGTCGCCGGCCCCGGCCTCATCGCCGTCGGCATCGTCTTCGTGCTGCTGCTCGGTGAGATCGACCTCTCCCTCGGTTCGATCGCCGGCGTCTCCGCCGCGATAGCCGCCGTCCTCTCGGTGCGCTCCGGCCTCAACGAGTGGCTCGCCTGCCTGATCGCCATCGCGGCCGCCGTCGCCATCGGCGCCCTGCACGGCTTCTTCTTCGCCAAGATCGGCGTCCCCGCCTTCGTCGTCACCCTGGCCGGCCTGCTCGCCTGGAGCGGTCTGCAGATGTACGTCCTCGGCGACAAGGGCACCGTCAACGTCCTGAACGACGGCGTCCTCGCCAACCTGGACACCTACTTCCTCGGCGACGGCGACATCGCCTTCACCTGGGGCTTCGCGATCCTCGGCATCGCGCTCTTCGGCGCCGGCCAGTTCCTGGACGCCAAGCGCCGCGGCGACGCCGGCCTGCCGGCCCGCCCGATGAGCGAGATCGCCCTGCGCACCGGCGTGCTCGCCGTCATCGGCCTGGTCGCCGCCTACATGCTCAACCAGGACCGCGGCCTGCCGCTGCCCCTGGTGATCTTCCTCTCGATCGTCGTCATCACCGACTTCGTGCTCCGCCGCACTTCCTACGGCCGGCAGATCTTCGCGGTCGGCGGCAGCGTCGAGGCGGCCCGCCGCGCCGGCATCAACGTCGCGTGGGTCCGGATCTCGGTCTTCATGATCTCGGCCGGCATGGCGGCCCTGGGCGGCCTCTTCATCGCCTCCCAGCAGGGCTCCGCGGACAAGCTGCTCGGCAGCGGCAACGTCCTGATGAACTCGATCGCGGCGGCCGTCATCGGCGGCACCAGCCTCTTCGGCGGCCGCGGCAAGACCTGGTCCGCCCTGCTCGGCATCCTGGTCATCCAGTCGATCATCACCGGCCTCGACCTGGTGCACGTCAACCAGGCGATCCAGTACATGATCACCGGCGCGGTGCTGCTCGGCGCCGTCGTGCTCGACTCCGTCTCCCGCCGGACCCAGAAGTCCAGCGGCCGGGGCTGACGACACGCCGAACGCAGTGTGAGGCCCGGCACCCGAACCGATCGGGTGCCGGGCCCCGTCATGTCATGGGAGCCCCCTGCGCCGCGTGGTGTCCGCCAGCCGGACATTAGACTCGTGCAGTCGGGGAAGCCCGGCCGGACCGACGGCGGTCCGGGAACAGTCAACGAGGAGGAACGGGTGGCCCTGCTGACCCGCATTAGGGGACCGCGCGATCTCGACCGGCTCACCCCGGCGCAGCTGGCCGACCTGGCCGAGGAGATCCGGGGCTTCCTGGTCGAAGAGGTCTCGAAGACGGGCGGCCACCTCGGCCCCAACCTGGGTGTGGTCGAGCTCACCATCGCCATGCACCGGGTCTTCGACTCCCCGCGCGACCGCATCCTCTTCGACACCGGCCACCAGAGCTACGTCCACAAGCTGCTCACCGGCCGCCAGGACTTCTCCCGGCTGAAGATGAAGGGCGGCCTCTCCGGCTACCCGTCCCGCGCCGAGTCCGAGCACGACGTGATCGAGAACTCGCACGCCTCCACCGTCCTCGGCTACGCCGACGGCCTGGCCAAGGCCAACAAGATCCAGGGCCACAAGGACCGCCCGGTCGTCGCCGTCATCGGCGACGGCGCGCTCACCGGCGGCATGGCCTGGGAGGCGCTCAACAACATCGCCGACGCCAAGGACCTGCCGGTCGTCATCGTCGTCAACGACAACGAGCGGTCCTACTCCCCGACCATCGGCGGCCTCGCCAACCACCTCTCCACCCTGCGCACCACCCAGGGCTACGAGCGGTTCCTCTCCTGGGGCAAGGACGCGCTGCAGCGCACCCCCGTCGTCGGCCAGGCGATGTTCGACACCCTGCACGGCGCCAAGAAAGGCCTCAAGGACTTCATCGCCCCGCAGGGCATGTTCGAGGACCTCGGCCTCAAGTACATCGGCCCGATCGACGGCCACGACCTGGTGGCGCTGGAGTCCGCGTTCACCAAGGCCCGCGGCTTCGGCGGCCCGGTCATCGTGCACTGCATCACCGAGAAGGGCCGCGGCTACCACGCCGCCGAGAACAACGACGAGGACCGCTTCCACGCGGTCGGCGTCATCCACCCCGACACCGGCCTCCCGGTGAAGTCCTCCGGCAAGGACTGGACGTCCGTCTTCGGCGAGGAGATGGTCGCCCTCGGCCGCGAGCGCAAGGACATCGTGGCGATCACCGCCGCCATGCTCCACCCGGTCGGCCTGGCCCCCTTCGCCAAGGCCTACCCGGACCGCATCTTCGACGTCGGCATCGCCGAACAGCACGCCGCCGTCTCCGCGGCCGGCCTGGCCACCAACGGCCTGCACCCGGTCGTCGCCGTCTATGCGACCTTCCTCAACCGCGCCTACGACCAGGTGCTGATGGACGTCGCCCTGCACAAGCTCGGCGTCACCTTCGTGCTCGACCGGGCCGGCGTCACCGGCACCGACGGCGCCTCGCACAACGGCATGTGGGACATGTCGATCCTGCAGACCGTCCCGGGCCTGCGGCTCGCCGCCCCGCGCGACGCCGACCAGGTCCGCGCCCAGCTCCGCGAGGCCGTCGAGGTCCCCGACGCCCCCACCGTCGTCCGCTACTCCAAGGGCACCGTCGGCCCCGCCGTCCCCGCCCTCGGCCGCGTCGGCGGCATGGACGTGCTCCGCGAGAGCGGCGAGAGCGGCGGCGACAAGCGCGCCGACGTGCTCATCGTCTCCGTCGGCGCGATGGCCCCGATCTGCCTGGAGGCCGCCGAGCTGCTCGACGCCCAGGGCATCACCTCCACCGTCGTCGACCCCCGCTGGGTCAAGCCGGTCGACAAGGCCCTGCCCGGCCTCGCCTCCGAGCACCGCGTCGTCGTCACCGTCGAGGACAACGGCCGCGTCGGCGGCGTCGGTGCCGCGATCGCGCAGGCCCTGCGCGACGCCGACGTCGACCTGCCGCTGCGCGACTTCGGCATCCCGCAGGAGTTCCTCGACCACGCCAAGCGCGAGGAGATCCTCGCCGAGATCGGCCTCACCGCCCCGGACATCGCCCGTCAGGTGACCGCCCTGGTGGCGCGCATCGACGCGCAGCCCGTCCAGGCCTGACGCCTTGCCACCGCCGGAGCCCCGGGTCCGAACCGCTCGCACCCGGGGCTCCGGCGCACCCGGAACCGGGCAGACCGGTCGCGATCCCGGACCAGCGCACCCGCCGACACGGACGCCCGGTAGGTTGTCACCCGTGCCCACACCGACCTCCAGCCGCCCCGCCGTGACCGCCCGCATCCGCGAGCAGGTCCGGACGGGCTACTGGAGCCGGCTGGTCCCGGTGCTGGCCCTGCTGGCCGTCCTCACCCACATCCCGTCCTTCCTGCGGCCGGTGTGGAGCCCGGACGAGGGCTACCTCGCCACCCAGGCCCGGATGCTCGCCGACGGCGGGGTGCTCTACGACACCGTCGTCGACCGCAAGCCGCCGCTGCTGCCCTGGCTCTACCAGGCGTGCTTCGCCCTGTTCGGCTCCGGCTCGCTGTGGCCGCAGCGCAGCCTGGCGATCGTCGCCCACCTCGCCACCGCCGTGCTGCTGGCCTCCATCGCCCGCGGCCGCTGGGGCAACCGGGCCGGCGGCGCGGCCGGCGTGCTGTACCTGCTGCTGTCCATCGGCCTCTCGCCCGAGGACACCCAGGCGGCCACCTTCGAGGTCTTCATGCTGCCCGCCATGGTGGCCGCCTTCCGCTACGCGGAGCGCCGCCGCTGGCTCGCCGCCGGCATCGCGGTCGCACTCTGCTCGCTCACCAAGCAGACCGGCGGCGCGGTGCTGCTGCCGGTGCTGTGGATGCTGCTGCAGGACACCCGGCGGCGCGGCGTGCGCTGGCCGCCCGCCCTGGCCACCATCGGCTTCGGCTTCGCCCTGCCGATAGCCCTGGTCGCGCTGATCCTCACCAAGCCCAAGGGCTTCCTGTTCTGGGTGGTCACCGGCAGCGGCGACTACGCCTCGCTCGGCGGTGCCTGGCTGCAGATGACCGGCCGGGCGCTCGGCAACTCGGCGATCCTGCTGGCCGCCGGGCTCGGCTTCGTCGTGCCGATCGGGTACCGGCTGTGGCTGCGCCGCGGCCGCCGCAGCCTGCCCGGGGCGGCGGAGGAGCACGGCTCCACCGCCGACCTGTGGGTGTGGCTGCTGTCCTCGGCGGTCGCGGTCAGCGTGGGCTTCCACTTCTTCGGCCACTACTACCTGCAGCTGATGCCGCCTCTGGTGCTGCTCGGCGTCGGCGCCGTCTCCACCTCCGCGGTGCGCTGGCGGCCGGTGCTGACGTACTCGGCCGTCGCCTGCACCTTCTTCTGGGGGCTCGCGGTGTTCTGGCCCGGGCAGAAGCTCACCCAGACCACCGAGGTCGCCACCGCGGTCGCCAAGCAGACCACGCCCAAGGACACCGTGCTGGTCTGGGGCATGCACCCCGAGCTGTACTGGCTGGCCGACCGCCGCCCCGCCAGCCGCTACCTGACGGCCGGCTTCCTGACCAACTTCAGCGGCGGCAAGGACGGCCAGAAGGTCGGCGAGCAGTACAGCGTCAGCGAGGCCTGGCAGACCTTCGACCAGGAGCTCGCCGCCAAGGGCCTGCCCGAGATCGTCGTCGACGACTCGGGCACCGCCCCCTACCAGCCGCTGCTGATCCCCCGCATCGAGAGCCTGCTCGACACCCACTACGAGGTCGTCGGCGTCACCGGCGACACCGTCATCTACCGCCTGAAGAAGTAGCGCACGGCCCTCCGCCGCACCTCCGCGCCCTGCTCCGCCCCAGGAACCCCGCGGACGGGCGGCGGCGCGGCCGCAGGGGCTTCCAGGACGCGCGAAGGGCCCCCGCCGGGTGGCGGGGGCCCTTCGTCGTCGCTACGGGGCTCAGGCCGGGACGGAGGCCACGCCCTGGGCGAGGAAGCGCTTGCCGTTCACGCGCTCCGAGACGCCCTCGCGGTCCAGGTACGGCGTGATGCCGCCCAGGTGGAAGGGCCAGCCGGCGCCGGTGATCATGCACAGGTCGATGTCCTGCGCCTCGCCGACGACGCCCTCGTCCAGCATCAGGCCGATCTCCTGCGCGACCGCGTCCAGGGCGCGGGCGCGCACCTGCTCCTCGGTCAGCACGTTGTCGCCGAAGGTCAGCAGCTCCAGCACCTCGGGGTCGAGGACCTGCTGGCCGTCCTGCCAGATGTAGAAGCCGCGCTTGCCGGCCTTGACCACCTTGCCGAGGTTCTCGGAGACGGTGAACCGCTCCGGGAAGGCGCCGTGCAGGGTCTCCGACACGTGCAGGGCGATGGCCGGGCCGACCAGCTCCAGCAGCGCGATCGGGGACATCGGCAGGCCGAGCGGCTGCACGGCCTTCTCGACGGTCTCGAACGGGGTGCCCTCGTCGATGATGCCCTGGATCTCGCCCATGAAGCGGGTCAGGATCCGGTTCACCACGAACGCCGGGGCGTCCTTGGTCAGCACGGCCGTCTTCTTCAGCTTCCTGGCCACACCGAAGGCGGTGGCCAGCGAGGCGTCGTCGGTCTTCTCCGCGCGGACGATCTCCAGCAGCGGGAGGATCGCGACCGGGTTGAAGAAGTGGAAGCCGACGACCCGCTCCGGGTGCTCCAGCTTGGAGGCCATCTCGGTGACCGACAGCGAAGAGGTGTTGGTCGCCAGGATGGTGGTCGGCGAGACCACGGCCTCCAGCTCGGCGAAGACGTTCTGCTTGACGCCCATCTCCTCGAACACGGCCTCGATCACGAAGTCCGCGTCCCCGAAGGCGACCGCCTTGTCCAGGTGGCCGGAGACCAGGCCCTTGAGCTTGTTGGCCTTGTCGCCGTTGATCCGGCCCTTGCCGAGCAGCTTGTCGATCTCGCCGTGGACGTAGCCCACGCCCTTGTCGATGCGCTCCTGGTCGATGTCGGTCAGCACGACCGGCACCTCGAGGCGGCGGGCGAACAGCAGGGCCAGCTGCGAGGCCATCAGGCCCGCGCCGACGACGCCGACCTTGCTGACCGGGCGGGCCAGCGACTTGTCCGGCGCACCGAAGGGGCGCTTGGCACGGCGCTGCACCAGGTTGAAGGCGTAGAGGCCGCTGCGCAGCTCGCCGCCCATGATGAGGTCGGCCAGCGCCACGTCCTCGGCGTCGAAACCGGCCTGCAGGTCCTGGTCCTTGACCTGCTGGATGATGTCCAGCGCCTTGTAGGCGGCCGGCGCGGCGCCGTGCACCTTGGCGTCGGCGACCAGGCGGCCCCAGGCGACGGCGTCGTCCCAGGCCTTGCCGCGGTCGATCTCCTCGCGCGCCACGGCGGTCTCGCCGGTGAGCACGGAGGCCGTCCAGTGCAGCGACTGCTCCAGGAAGTCGGCCGGCTCGAAGATCGCGTCCGCGATGCCGAGCTCGAACACCTCCTTGCCCTTGAGCTGCTTGTTCTGGCTCATCGAGTTCTCGACGATGACCTTGACGGCCTTCGCCGGGCCGATCAGGTTCGGCAGGATGGTGCAGCCGCCCCAGCCCGGGACGAGGCCCAGGAAGACCTCCGGCAGCGAGAACGCCGGGATGCCGGAGCTCACCGTGCGGTAGGTGCAGTGCAGGCCGACCTCGACGCCGCCGCCCATCGCCGCGCCGTTGTAGTAGGCGAAGGAGGGGACGGGCAGCGCGGCGATCCGCTTGAAGACGTCGTGGCCGCCCTTGCCGATGGCCAGCGCGTCGCTGTGCTCCTTGAGCACCTCGACGCCCTTGAGGTCGGCGCCGACCGCGAAGATGAACGGCTTGCCGGTGATGGCGACCGCGGCGATCCCGCCCTCGGCGGCCTCGGCCTCGACCTGGTCCAGCGCCTCGGAGAGCTTCGCGAGCGAGCCCGGGCCGAAGGTGGTCGGCTTGGTGTGGTCGAAGCCGTTGTCCAGGGTGATCAGCGCCAGCTTGCCGGCCTGCTTGGGCAGGTCCAGGTGGCGGACGTGCGCGGTGGTGACGACCTCGCCGGGGAACAGCTCGGCGGCGCGCTTCAGCAGCTCGGTGGTGCTCACGGTCACTTGTTCCCCTCGAAGTGCGGGTTCTCCCAGATGACCGTGCCGCCCATGCCGAAACCGATGCACATGGTGGTCAGGCCGTAGCGGACGTCGGGGCGCTGCTCGAAGCGGCGCGCCAGCTGCGTCATCAGGCGGACGCCGGTGGAGGCCAGCGGGTGGCCGAAGGCGATCGCGCCGCCGTACGGGTTGACGCGCTCGTCGTCGTCGGCGATGCCGTAGTGGTCGAGCAGCGAGAGCACCTGGACGGCGAACGCCTCGTTGATCTCGAAGGCGCCGATGTCGTCGATGGTCAGGCCGGCCTTGGCCAGTGCCTTCTCGGTCGCCGGGACGGGGCCGATGCCCATGACCTCGGGCTCCACGCCGGCGAAGGCGTAGGAGACCAGGCGCATCTTGATCGGGAGGCCGAGCTCCTCGGCGACGTCCTCGGCGGCCAGCAGCGAGGCGGTGGCGCCGTCGTTCAGGCCGGCCGCGTTGCCCGCGGTGATGTTGCCGTGCGGGCGGAACGGGGTCTTGAGGTTCGCCAGCGACTCCATGGTGGTGCCCGGGCGCATCGGCTCGTCCGTCGTCGCCAGGCCCCAGCCGGTCTCGCCGACCTCGGGGTTGGTGTTGCGGATCGCGATCGGCACCAGGTCCGGCTGGATGTCGCCGTTGGCGTACGCCTTGGCGGCCTTCTCCTGGGAGCGCACGGCGTAGGCGTCGCAGCGCTCCTTGGTGATGTGCGGGAGGCGGTCGTGCAGGTTCTCCGCGGTCATGCCCATGAACAGGGCGGACTCGTCGACCAGCTTCTCCGACACGAAGCGCGGGTTCGGGTCCACGCCCTCGCCCATCGGGTGGCGGCCCATGTGCTCGACACCGCCGGCGACGACGATGTCGTACGCGCCGAAGGCGATGCCGCCCGCGGTGGTGGTGACGGCGGTCATCGCGCCGGCGCACATGCGGTCGATGGCGTAGCCGGGGACGGACTTCGGCAGGCCGGCGAGGAGGCCGGCGGTGCGGCCGATGGTCAGGCCCTGGTCGCCGATCTGCGTGGTCGCGGCGATGGCGACCTCGTCGATGCGCTCGACGGGCAGGTTCGGGTTGCGGCGCACCAGCTCACGGATGCACTTGACGACCAGGTCGTCCGCGCGGGTCTCGTGGTAGATGCCCTTCGGGCCGGCCTTGCCGAACGGGGTGCGGACGCCGTCGACGAAGACGACGTCCCTCGCGGTACGAGGCACGGGGGCTCTCCTCCCAGGGGACATGACGTTAAGCGCAGTCCGCACGGCTCACGGGTGGAGCGGCGCTGCTTCACGGTCATGCTACCCGCCGGTAACTAACTTGCCCAGGGGCCACGCCCCCCGGACGGGGTGTGTCCCCCAGCACACAGGCCGGGCCAGGCCGAAACAGGGGCGCGGGGAACTGCGCGACTCGGAAGGCACGGACCGTGACCTTCC
>NZ_JBFAXX010000108.1:0-15778 GCF_040680995.1 Kitasatospora sp. NPDC051914 | reverse complement strand
CTGCAGGGGGGACCCTGTGGGAGAGTAGGACGCCGCCGAACAATCATTCAGAGAAGCCCCCTCCCCTTCGGGAGGGGGCTTCTCGCATTTCCGGGCCCAGCTCGGCCGGGCCGTCCCCGTGTGTGTCGGCGGCACGACAGGTTTCTTGCGAGCCTGGAACATTCGTTGACCCGGGTCCGGCCGGCTGGAACGCTGAGAGCGTGAGTCAAGCCGAGAGCCTCGTAGGCCGCCTGCACGTCGATCTTCGACGGCACGCGAGCGCCATCTGTGCTGCCTGCCACTGACAGGCAGCCCCGCACCGCGCCGTGACGGCGCACCGCCTCGCTGTCCTCACCCGAGCTCTCACGGCGCCCTGCCGCATCTGAGCTCGCCTCTCGCACCCGCCCGCCAGGCCCCTCGTGCCGGCCGTGGGCGTTCACTCCACTCTCCCTGCGTCGCCGTTCCCCGCTGACGGGCCGGCGCACGCCGTCCCCGGCTGCTGCCGTGACGGCGTGGCGCCGTGCTGCCGGTCGCCGGGGCACGGTGTGCCGCCCTTCTCGCAAAGGATCTCCACCATGCCCGCCGTTGCCTCCTCCCGCCGCCAGTTCCTCGCGCTCGCCGCCGTGGGGGTCGCCGCTGCCGCATGCGGCCGGGCCACCGCGTCAGCCGGTGCCAAGACCGAGACGAAGAAGCTCAGATACCAGGGCTGGGCGGGGCAGGTGACACTGCCCGAACTCGCCGAGGAACTCGGCTACTTCGGCGATGTGAAGCTCGAGTGGGTCGGCAACACGATCAGCGGGCCGCAAGACATCCAGTCGGCGGCGACCGGCCAGATCGACTTCGGCGGCGCGTTCAACGGCGCGGTCGTGAAGCTCATCGCGGCCGGCGCCCCGGTGAAGGCGGTGATCAGCTACTACGGAGTCGACGAGGCCGCGTACAACGGCTTCTACGTGCGGGAGGACAGCCCGATCCGCTCGGCCAGGGACCTGCTCGGCAAGAAGGTCGGGATGAACACCCTGGGCGCGCACAGCGAGGCGATCCTCGACATCTACCTGCAGCGCAACGGCCTCTCGAAGGCGGAGATCGCGAAGGTCGAGCCGATCGTGGTGCCGCCGGTCAACACCGATCAGTCCCTGCGCCAGCGGCAGATCGAGGTCGGCGTGCTGGGCGGCGTGCTGCGGGACAAGGCCCTGGCCTCCGGTGGCATCCGCCCGCTGTTCACCGACTACGACCTGCTCGGCCGGTTCAGCGCCGGCACGTACGTGGTCACCAACCGCTTCCTCAAGGAGAACCCGAACACCGCGCGGACCTTCGTCACGGGTGTCGCCAAGGCCATCGAGTGGACCAGGACCACCCCGCGCGAGGAGGTCATCGCCCGCAGCATCGAGATCGTCAAGAAGCGCGGCCGCAACGAGGACACCGCCGCACTGAAGTACTGGAAGTCGGCGGGCGTCGCGGAGACCGGCGGCCGGATCACCGACGAGGAGTTCAAGCTCTGGATCGACTGGCTGGTCGAGCACGGCGACATCAAGGCCGGCCAGTTGAAGCCGGGCGACCTCTACACCAACGAGTTCAACGGCTACACCGCCTCCGCGGCGGCAGCCGGCACCCCGAGCCCCTCCCCGAGCAGGAGCTGAACCGATGAGCGCCGACATCTCCTTCCGTTCCGTCAGCAAGGCGTTCCGCGTCCGCGGCGGCGGTGAGTTCACCGCCGTCGACCGGGTCGACCTCGACATCGCCGCCGGTGAGTTCGCGGTGCTCGTCGGGCCGAGCGGCTGCGGCAAGTCGACGCTGCTCGACCTGCTCGGCGGCCTCACCGCGCCGACCTCCGGCGAGATCCTGCTGAACGGCAAGCCGGTCGACGGGCCAGGGCCGGACCGCTCCACCGTCTTCCAGCAGTACGCGCTGCTGCCCTGGCGCACCGCACAGGGCAACGTCGAGTTCGGCCTCGAGTCCATCGGTGTGCCGAGGCGCCAACGGGCAGCCCGCGCAAGGGAGTACCTCGCCCTGGTCGGCCTGCAGGGCTTCGAGGACCGCCACCCGCACGAGCTGTCGGGCGGCATGAAGCAGCGGGTGGCGATCGCCCGCAGCCTCGCCTACGACCCGGAAGTGCTGCTGATGGACGAGCCGTTCGCGGCACTCGACGCACAGACCCGGGAGTCGCTGCAGGACGAGCTGCTGCGGATCTGGCAGCAGACCGCGAAGACCGTCGTCTTCATCACCCACGGCATCGAGGAGGCGGTCTACCTCGGCGGGCGGGTGGCCGTGCTCACCTCCCGTCCCGGGCGGGTCAAGCAGGTCGTCCCGATCGACCTCGGCGACCGCACCGCCGCCCAGGACCTGCGCTCCAGCCCGGAGTTCGCCCGGTACCGGCACGAGATCTGGAGCCTGCTGCACGACGAGGTCAGCCGGGCCCAGCAGTTGGAGAGAGAGGTCAGCGCCGTATGAGCACCGACGTCCGTCCGTCCGCCCCGCCCGTCCTCACCAAACCCCGGCCGCCGGCCGCGGTGACCCCCGCCGCGGCGAAGCCGGCCGGCCCGGCAGCGCGCCGCCCGTCCCGGCTGCCCCGCCTGCTGAGCAGCGCGCTGACCAAGAGCGTGGCGATCGTCGCCCTGCTCGCGGTCTGGGAGACCGCACCGCGGCTGCAGCTCGTCGACCCGACCTTCCTGCCGCCGTTCAGCGAGGTCGTGGACGCCTGGTTCGGCCTGCTCGACAGCGGCCAGCTCGCCACCAACACCCAGGCCAGCCTGACCCGTTCGCTCAGCGGCTTCGGCCTCTCGGTGGCGATCGGGGTGCCGCTCGGCCTGCTGATCGGCTGGTACCGGCCGATCGCCGACCTGCTCAGCCCGATGCTGGAGCTCTTCCGCAACACGGCCGCGCTCGCGCTGCTGCCGGTGTTCGTGCTGATCCTCGGCATCGGGGAGACGTCCAAGATCTCCATCGTGCTGTACGCGTGCATCTGGCCCGTACTGCTGAACACCATCAGCGCCGTCCGCACCGTCGATCCGACCCTGCTGCGGTTGGCCCGGTCGCTCAACCTCTCGCCGTTCCGGCTGTTCCAGAAGGTGATCCTGCCGGCGTCCGTGCCGACCGTGTTCACCGGCATCCGGCTCGCCGGGGCCGTCTCCATCCTCGTCCTGGTCGCCGCCGAGATGGTCGGTGCCAAGGCCGGGCTCGGCTACCTGATCAACGCCTCGCAGTTCAACTTCGCGATCCCGCAGATGTACGCGGGCATCGTCACCATCTCCGTCATCGGTGTCGCCTTCAACCAGCTGCTGGTCGCCCTGGAGCGCAGGTTCACCGCCTGGCGCGCCCCGGTGGGGCGCTGAGATGGGCGCGCCGACGGAGGAACTCACCGCGGACGTCCTGGTGGTGGGCGGCGGACCGGCCGCCACCTGGGCCGCCCTGGAGGCCGCCCGGGCCGGCGCGGACGTCGTCCTCGCCGACAAGGGCTACTGCGGCACCAGCGGCGCTACCGCCGCCGGCGGCACCGGAGTCTGGTACGTGCAGCCCGAACCCGCCGCCCGCGAGGCCGCGATGGCCAGCCGGGAGGGGCTCGGCGGGTACCTCGCCGACCGCGGCTGGATGGCCCGCGTCCTCGACCGGACCTACGCCAACATCAACGAGCTTGCGGAGACGGGGAGTTACCCCTTCCCGACCGCGCCGGACGGACGGCAGCTGCGCAACGGGCTGCAGGGCCCCGAGTACATGCGGCGGATGCGCATCCGCACCCGCCGGGCCGGGGTGCGCATCCTCGACCACAGCCCGGTCACCGAACTCCTCACCGCCGCCGACGGATCGGTGGCCGGAGCGGCCGGACACCGGCGGCAGGCCGGCCACCCGTACCGGGTGCGGGCCGGCGCCGTCGTCCTCGCCACCGGCGGCTGCGCCTTCCTCAGCGGCGCGCTCGGCACCGACACCGACACCGGCGACGGCGCCCTGTACGCGGCCGAGGTCGGCGCGGAGCTCTCCGGCATGGAGTTCTCCAACGCGTACGGCATCGCGCCCGAGCACACCTCCGTCACCAAGACCGCCTTCTACTCCTTCGCCACCTTCTACCGGGAGGACGGCAGCGTGCTGGAGGGCGCCGCCAGCCAGGGCGGCCGTTCGGTGATCGCCCGGGAACTGCTCGGCGCCAAGGTGTACTGCACCCTCGACCGGGCCGACCCGGCGGCACAGCAGGCGATGCGGCTCGCCCAGCCGAACTTCTTCCTCACCTTCGACCGGCTCGGCATCGACCCGTTCACCGAGCGGTTCGCCGTCACCCTGCTCGCCGAGGGCACCGTCCGCGGCACCGGCGGCATCCGGATCGCCGGCGAGGACTGCCGCACCACCGTGCCCGGCCTGTACGCGGCGGGCGACGCCGCCACCCGCGAACTGATCTGCGGCGGCTTCACCGGCGGCGGCAGCCACAACGCCGCCTGGGCGATGTCCTCCGGCAGCTGGGCCGGACGCGGCGCCGCACAGTACGCCCTCGGGCTCGGCGGCCGGGCCCGCACCCGGACGGTGCGGGCCGCCGGCGGAGCGGGGCTGCGGCCGACCGGCCGGGGCGGCGCCGACCACCGCGAGGTGATCGCCGCCGTACAGGGCGAGGTGCTGCCGTACGAGAAGAACTACCTGCGGCACGGCGACACCCTCACCGGGGCGCTGCGGGTGCTCGACGACACCTGGCGGCAGCTGCGCCACGGCCTGCACGGCGAGGGCCGGGACGCGATCCGGGCCCGGCAGGCCGCCGCGCTCGCCGCCAACGCCCGCTGGATGTACCGCTCGGCGCTCGCCCGCACCGAGAGCCGCGGCATGGCCCGCCGCCTGGACTTCCCCGACCGGGACCCGGCCCAGCACCACCGGATCGCCACCGGCGGCCTGGACGAGGTCTGGACCCGCCCCCTGAAGGAGCCCGCGTGAGAGCCCGCGAGAAGGAGACCCCGTGAAGGAGCCACCGTGATCGAACTCGTCTCCGCCGCCCGTTGCATCGCCTGCGACAAGTGCATCAGGGTCTGTCCGACCGACGTCTTCGACCGCGGCCCGGACGGCATCCCCGTGATCGCCCGGCAGAGCGACTGCCAGACCTGCTTCCAGTGCGAGGCCAACTGCCCGGTCGACGCCCTGTACGTCGACCCGCGCACCCATCCGCAGGACCGCCCGCACGACGAGCACCAACTCGCCGGAGCCGGCCTGCTCGGCAGCTACCGGGCCCGCATCGGCTGGGGCCACGGCCGCACACCGGGCGCACTCCGCGCCATCGGCCCGGCCCTCGGCACCGCACCCATCACCTCCTGAACTCCCTTACGGACCACCAGAGAAGGAGCACTCCCGTGACCGCATTCGAGCTCCACAAGGTCGGCGGCCGCATCGGCGCCGAGATCACCGGCCTCGACCTCGCCCAGCCGCTCGGCGAGGAGACCGTCGCCGCGCTCAACGACGCGCTGGTCGCCCACAAGGCCCTGTTCTTCCGCGGACAGCACCTCGACGACGAGGGCCAGACCCGCTTCGCCGCCCACTTCGGCCCGCTCACCACCGCCCACCCGACGGTGCCCGCGCTCGACGGGCAGCCCAACGTCCTCGCCGTGGACAGCGAGGACGGCGGCCGCGCCAACCAGTGGCACACCGACGTGACCTTCGTCCGCACCCCGCCGAAGGCGTCCACGCTGCGCAGCCTGGTCGTCCCGCCCTACGGCGGCAACACCCTGATCGCCAACGCCCAGACCGCCTACCGCGACCTGCCGGAGCAGCTGCGGGAGTTCGCCGACCGGCTGTGGGCGGTGCACACCAACGACTACGACTACGCGCAGGGCAAGGAGCCGGACGACGCGGAGGCCGAGCGCCGCCGGGTCTTCACCTCCCGCACCTACCGGACGGCCCACCCGGTCGTCCGGGTCCACCCGGAGAGCGGCGAACGGGGCCTGTTCGTCGGCGGGTTCGCCGAGCGGATCCTGGGCCTGCCGAGCGGCGCCTCGCTCGACCTGCTGCGCACCCTGCAGTCGTACGTGACCCGGCCGGAGAACGTGGTGCGCTGGCGCTGGTCGGTGGGCGACGTGGTGCTGTTCGACAACCGCTCGACCCAGCACTACGCGCCGGACGACTACGACGACCTGCCGCGCCGCCTGCACCGCGTCACCGTCGCCGGCGACGTGCCGGTCGGCATCAGCGGCGAGCCCAGCTACATCATCGAGGGCGACGACGCCGCGCACTACACCGGCTGAGCCGTACCCCGGCCACCGCACCGGCCGCGCCGCAGGGCACCCGCCCTCGGCGCGGCCGTCGGCGTGCACGGCGTCCCCCACGGCGGTGGCGCAGGCGCAGCCGTCCCGCCGGACGTGCGAGGGGGTGCAGCAGTCGGTGACTGCTGCGCCCCGGATGCGAGTGCGGGTACGGGTGCCGTCAGGCGGCGGTCGACCAGCGGCCGGCCGGCCGCGGCAGCCCGTAGTGCTCGCGCAGGGTGCGGCCGGTGTAGCCCTCCCGGAAGAGGCCGCGCTTGCGCAGGATCGGCAGCACCTGCTCGACGAAGTCGGTCAGCCCGGCCGGGAGGATCGGCGGCATCACGTTGAAGCCGTCCGCGGCGCCCTCGGTGAACCAGGTCTCGATGTGGTCGGCGATCTGCTCGGGCGTGCCGACGACGACCTGGTGGCCGCGGCCGCCGCCGAGCCGGCCGATCAGCTGCCGGAGCGTCAGGCCGTCCCGCACGGCGAGGTCGCGCACCAGCTCGAAGCGGCTCTTGGCGCCGTTGATCTCGGTGACCGGCGGCAGCGGCGGCAGCGGGGCGTCCAGCGGGTGGTCGGTGAGGTCGACGCCGAGGACGCCGGAGAGCACCGAGACGGCCTGGGCGGGGCTGATCAGGCCGTCCAGCTCCTCGTCCAGGCGGCGGGCCTCGGCCTCGGAGGAGCCGATCACCGGCACCACCCCGGGCAGGATCTTCACCTGCCGCGGGTCGCGGCCCGCGGCGGCGGCCTGCCGCTTGAGGTCGCCGTAGAAGGCCTGCCCCTCGGCGAGGGTCTGCTGCGCGGTGAACACCGCCTCGGCCCACCGGGCGGCGAAGGCGCGCCCGCTGCCGGAGGACCCGGCCTGCACCAGCAGCGGGTGCCCCTGCGGGCTGCGCGGGATGTTCAGCGGGCCGCGGACGCGGAAGTGCGCGCCGGCGTGGTCGATCTCGTGCACCCGCTCCGGGTCGGCGAAGGCGCCGCTGGAGCGGTCCAGCAGCAGCGCGCCGTCCTCCCAGCTGTCCCAGAGCGCGGTGACGACGTCCAGGAACTCGGCCGCCCGCTCGTAGCGCACGGCGTGTTCCTGGTTGGCGCTGCGCCCGAAGTTCTGCGCGGCCCGGTCGCCGGCCGAGGTGACGATGTTCCAGCCGGCCCGGCCGCGGCTGATGTGGTCGAGCGAGGCGAACTGCCGGGCCAGGTTGTACGGCTCGGAGAAGCCGGTGGAGACGGTGCCGATCAGGCCGATCCGCTCGGTCACCACGGCCAGCGCGGTGAGCAGGGTGAACGGCTCGAAGTGGCTGATCAGGCCCCAGCCGCCGTCGGAGCGGGCCTCCACGCCGTCGGCGAGGAACACCGAGTCGAAGGAGGCCGCCTCGGCCTGCCGGGCGAGGTTCTGGAAGTGCGTGACGTCGGCGGCCTGCGCCGGGTCCGTACGGGGGTGGCGCCAGGCGGCCTCGTGGTGGCCGACGCCCATCAGGAAGAGGTTGAAGTGCAGCTGGCGGTCGTTCTCGGGCATGGCGGAGGGCTCCGGCTCGGAGGAGGGAAGAGGGGTCCCTGCCATCCTCCGGGCCGCCCTGCGGCCGGACAACGATTCGCCGGCCCGGCGGAATTAATGCGGCGTTGACCGCCCGTTCGCACCGGTGCGCCCCGGCTGCGCGGCGCTCAGGACGCCCGGGCGGTGCGCAGTTCCATCGGCCGCCGGTAGGCGCTGTCGAGGACGCCGGCGCAGGCCGCGACGGCCAGGATGTCCAGGCCGAAGGAGCCCGCCGTGACCAGCTGCCCCGGCTCCGGCCGGGCGTGCGCGAGCACCTGCCGGTGCAGCACGTCCGCGAGGTGCGGGGAGACGGCCGTCCCGGCCTCGCTGACCACCAGCACCTCCGGGTTGAGGACGTCCAGGAGCAGGGCGGCGGCGGGTGCGACCAGCCGCAGCCGTTCCTCGAAGAGTTCCAGTGCCGCGGTGTGCCCGGCGGCGGCCCGGGCGAGCAGCAGGTCGAGGTCGGGCTGCGGGACGACGCCCTGCCGGTGGGCGCGGCGTACCAGGGTGCGGTCGGAGACGGTGGCCTGGAGGCAGCCGGTCCGGCCGCAGGGGCACCGCTCGGCGGAGCCGGGCACCGGGAGGTGGCCGATGTCCCCGGCGCGGGAGCGCCGGCCCTGGAGGACGCCGCCGCCGGTGGCGATGGCGGCGTCGACGACGTTGCCGACGAAGAGCTGCACCAGTTCGGTGCTGTCCCGGCCGGCGCCGAACAGCAGCTCGGCCCTGGCGAGGGCGCGGGCGTGGCCGTCGACGTGGACGGGGAGGCGGGTCGCGCCGGAGAGCAGGTCGCGGACGGGGACGTCGTGCCAGCCGAGCGGGCCGTGCTCGACGACGACGCCGCGCTCGGAGTCCACCCAGCCGCCGGTGACCACGCCCACGCCGAGCAGCGACCTGCCGGCGGCGCGGCGGGCGGTGAAGGAGGGCAGGTGGCCGCGGACCGCCCGCAGGACGTCGGCGGCGCCGCCCTGCCGCGGGATGCGTTCGTGGGCGACGACCCGGCCGCGCAGGTCGAGCAGGGCGAAGGTCAGCCAGGGCACGCCGATGTGCACGCCGCAGGCGAGGTGGTGGCGGGTGTCGATGTCCAGCGGCAGCCGGGGGCGGCCGGCCCGGGGCGGTCCGTCCGGTGGTGGGAGTTCGCGCAGCAGGCCGAGGGCGATGAGGTCGGCGGTGTGCCGGGAGACGGCGGCCGGGCTGAGGCCGGTGGCCCGGCCGACCGCGGGGCGGGTCATCGCACCGCCCGCCAGGACCTTGCGCAGCACGGCGCCGGCGCCGCCGCCCTCGGCCGGCTGCGCGGTTCGTCCGAACGTGGGGGAGGCGACCAGGGAGAGCATGCGGTCGATGGTCCCAGCGGGGTGTTGCGCGGGCGTGGCGGCGGCGTGAAGCAGCCGCCCGCGCCGTCCGCGCCTCAGGCGGGCCGCGACGGGCTGCGGTGACCTGCTGCCCTGCCACCGGGGGCCTCCCAACCGGTAGCCTTTCCGACATGAGTGGTGACATCCGCAGCGACCAGCCGCAGGGCCGTTTCCGGCGCATGCTCAACCGGCTGACCTCCTCGACCGAGGAGCTCGAGGCCGAGGAGCTGCGCCAGGACACCGCCGAGTCGGGATGCACCCCGATCGCCAGCTGCGGGGACCGCGAAGTGGTCACCGTGGCCGGGACCCTGCGCACCGTGACGCTCCGCCCGCGGGCGGGCGTGCCGGCCCTGGAGGCCGAACTCTTCGACGGCAGCGACGCGCTGGACGTGGTCTGGCTGGGCCGCCGCTCGATCGTGGGCATAGAACCGGGCCGGCGGCTCATCGCCTCCGGCCGGATCAGCCATGCACGCGGGCGCCGCGTGCTGTTCAACCCCCGCTACGAGCTGCGTCCGGTCGGACACGGGAGCGAATCAGCGTGAGCAACCTTCCCGGCGGCGAGCCCGCCGCCCGCACAGCCGACCTGCCCACCGGGTTCGAGCCGGCCGTGGCGCACGACCCGGAGCCGCAGCCCGGCACGCCGGCGCACGACGAGGCCGCCTCCAAGGAGGCCGCCGAGACGGTGATCAAGGCCTTCGGCGGCATCCGCGGCATGATCGACATGACGCTGCCGGGTCTGGTCTTCATCGTCGCCTTCAACCTGACCCACCACGTCGCCACCGCGGCGTGGTCGGCGCTCGGCCTGAGCGCGCTGTTCGTGGTGGTCCGGCTGGCCAAGCGGGAGACCATCCAGCACGCGTTCAGCGGCGTGTTCGGTGTCGCGATCGGCGCCTGGATCTCGATGAAGACCGGCAAGGCGGAGAACTTCTACCTGCCGGGCCTGCTCTACAACGTGGGCTACTGCGTGGCGCTGGCCGTCTCGGCACTGGTCCGCTGGCCGCTGATCGGTGTGATGCTCGGCCCGATCACCGGCGAGATGTTCACCTGGCGCACCCAGAACCCGGGCCGGCTCGCCGCGTACACCAAGGCCACCTGGGCCTGGGTCCTGATCATGGGCATCAAGCCGCTGATCCTCTTCCCGCTGTACTTCACCGGGAACGTCAACCTGCTGGGCTGGCTGAAGGTCGCGCTCGGCATCCCGCCGATGCTGCTGGCGATGTACGTGACCTGGCAGATCCTGCTGAAGGCGCCGCCGCCGATCAAGGTGCAGACGGACACGGAGTGACGAGAAGGGGCCGCACCCGCCGGGTACGGCCCCTTCTCCGTGCAGTGCGCGCCGCTACTGGGCGCCGGAGCCCGCCGAGAGCAGGTTCTCCAGCTCCTCCTCGCGCTCCTGGGCGGCCACGAACAGCAGCTCGTCGCCGGCCTCCAGGGTGTCGTTCTTGCCCGGCACCAGCACCCGGCCCTCGCGGATGATCGTCACCAGGGCGGTGTCGACCGGCCAGGGCACGTCCGCGACGCGGGTGCCGACCAGCTCGGTGTCGGCGGCGAGGGTCAGCTCGACCAGGTTGGCGTTGCCCTGGCTGAAGCGCATCAGCCGGACGAGGTCGCCGACGCTGACGGCCTCCTCGACCAGCGCCGACATCAGGCGCGGCGTGGAGACGGCCACGTCCACGCCCCAGGACTCGTTGAAGAGCCACTCGTTCTTCGGGTTGTTGACCCGGGCGACCACCCGCGGCACGCCGTACTCGGTCTTCGCGAGCAGCGAGACGACCAGGTTGACCTTGTCGTCGCCGGTGGCCGCGATGACCACGTGGCAGCGCTGCAGGGCCGCCTCGTCCAGCGAGGTGATCTCGCAGGCGTCGGCCAGCAGCCACTCGGCCATCGGCACGCGCTCGACCGAGATCGAGTTGGGGTTCTTGTCGATGAGGAGGACGTCGTGGCCGTTCTCCAGCAGCTCGCCCGCGATCGAGCGGCCGACCGCACCGGCTCCGGCAATGGCGACTCGCATCAGTGACCACCCTCCTCGGGGCCCTTCGCGAACGCGGCCTCGACCGCGTCCAGCTCGGTCCGGTGCAGGGTGACGTGCACCAGGTCGCCCTCCTGGAGGACCATGCCCGGCGACGGCAGCACGCCCTCGCCGAGCCGGGTGAGGAAGGCCACCCGCGCCCCGGCGGCTTCCTCCAGCGCACTCAGCTTGTGCCCGACCCAGGCCGGCGCGTACGCGACCTCGGCGAGCTGGATGCGGCCGCTCGGGTCCTGCCAGAGCGGCTCGGCGCCGCTCGGCAGCAGTCGGCGCAGCATCTGGTCGGCCGTCCAGCGGACGGTGGCGACGGTCGGGATGCCCAGACGCTGGTAGACCTCGGCGCGGCGGGGGTCGTAGATCCGGGCGGCGACGTGCTCGACGCCGAAGTTCTCGCGGGCGACCCTGGCCGCGATGATGTTGGAGTTGTCACCGCTGGAGACGGCGGCGAACGCGCCCGCCTCCTCGATGCCCGCCTCGCGCAGGGTGTCCTGGTCGAAGCCGACACCGGTCACCCGGCGGCCGTTGAAACCGGCGCCGAGCCGGCGGAAGGCGGTCGGGTCCTGGTCCACCACGGCCACCGAATGGCCCTGTTTCTCGAGCGCTCTCGCGAGGGCCGAGCCCACGCGTCCGCAACCCATGATGACGATGTGCACGGGACGCTACCTCACCCTGTCCGTTGGGGCCATGACCTGCGCAAACACCGCTCATCATCCTTCCGCACCCCGCTTTCGGGGGTGAATTGTCGTCGGTGCCTTCAACCTCTGCACCCCGGGCAACCAGGGTGTTGCCCGCAAAGTCTTCATCCGACACGCTAGCCGGTTCACCGAACACAGTCTCGACGGAGGGGGCACCGGTCGTCGGAGCAACTGTCGACAGCCCCTACGATTCCTTGATGTGCCTATGCCTGCCGATCTTCCGAAACGCATCCTGATCGGGCGAGCGCTCCGCAGCGACAAGCTGGGGGAGACGCTCCTGCCCAAGCGGATCGCGCTGCCCGTGTTCGCCTCGGACGCGCTGTCCTCCGTCGCCTACGCCCCCGAGGAGATCCTCCTCACGCTGTCCATCGCCGGGGCGTCCGCGATCCACTTCTCCTGGCAGATCGGCGTCGTCGTCGCCATCGTGATGCTCGCGGTGGTCGCCTCGTACCGGCAGAACGTGCACGCCTACCCCAGCGGCGGCGGCGACTACGAGGTCGCCACCGTCAACCACGGCCCCAACTCCGGTCTGGTCGTGGCGAGCGCCCTGCTCGTCGACTACGTGCTCACCGTCGCCGTGTCGACCACCTCCGGCGTCGCCAACGTGGTCTCCGCGGTACCCGCCCTGCGCGGCCACGAGCTGCCGCTGTCGATCCTCGTGGTCATCCTGCTCATGGGCATGAACCTGCGCGGCGTCCGGGAGTCCGGCAGTGCCTTCGCCGTCCCCACCTACGCCTTCATGGTCGGTGTGATGGGCATGGTGGCCTGGGGTGCGATCCGCTCCGCCCTCGGCCAGGACATGAACGCCGAGAGCGCCGGCTTCCACCTGGAGGCCACCCCCGGCAACGACTCGCTGGCCGGCTTCGCGATGGTCTTCCTGCTGCTGAAGGCCTTCTCCTCCGGCTGTGCCGCGCTCACCGGTGTCGAGGCCATCTCCAACGGCGTCCCGGCCTTCCGCAAGCCGAAGAGCAAGAACGCCGCCACCACCCTGCTGATGATGGCCTCCGTCGCCGTCGTGATGTTCATGGGCATCATCTGGCTGGCCCGCCTCACCCACGTGCAGATGGCCGAGGACCCGGCCGAGCAGCTCGTCGGATCCGGCCCCGACTACCATCAGAAGACCGCGCTGGCGCAGATCAGCGAGGCCGTCTTCTCCAACTTCACGCCCGGCTTCTACTTCGTCGCCGCCGTGACCGGCCTGATCCTGGTGCTCGCCGCCAACACCGCCTTCAACGGCTTCCCGGTGCTCGGCTCGATCCTCGCCCAGGACCGCTACCTGCCCCGCCAGCTGCACACCCGCGGCGACCGCCTGGCCTTCTCCAACGGCATCATCCTGCTGGCCGGCGTGGCGATCCTCTTCATCATCGCCTTCGACGCCGACCCGACCCGGCTGATCCAGCTCTACATCGTCGGCGTCTTCGTCTCGTTCAACATGAGCCAGTCCGGCATGATCCGGCACTGGACGCGCCTGCTGCGCACCGAGACCGACCCGAAGAAGCGCTCGCACATGCAGCGCAGCCGGGCCATCAACACCTTCGGCCTGGTGATGACCATGGCCGTGCTGATCGTCGTCCTCGCCACCAAGATCAGCCACGCCTGGATCGCCATCGCGACCATGGTCGTGCTGTTCGTGATGATGAAGGCCATCCGCCGCCACTACGAGCGGGTCTCCGCCGAGCTGGTCGCCGCCGAGGAGCCCGAGGACGTCGCCCCGCCCACCCGGGTGCACGCCATCGTCCTGGTCTCCAAGCTGCACAAGCCCGCGTTGCGCGCCCTCGCGTACGCCCGCCTCGCGCGGGCGCACACCCTGGAGGCCGTCACCGTCAACGTCGACCCGGCCGACACCGAGGCGCTGCGCAAGGACTGGGACGCCCGCGGCATCGAGGTGCCGCTGAAGGTCCTCGACTCGCCGTTCCGCGAGATCACCGGCCCCGTCCTCGACTACGTCAAGAACCTGCGCCGCAGCAGCCCGCGCGACGTCGTCTCCGTCTACATCCCGGAGTACGTCGTCGGCCACTGGTACGAGCACCTGCTGCACAACCAGAGCGCCCTGCGCCTCAAGGGCCGACTGCTGTTCAAGCCCGGCGTCATGGTGACGTCCGTACCCTGGCAGTTGGAGTCCTCCGAGCGCCGCAAGCCGCAGAAGGCCTGGTCCGCCCCCGGCGCCGTCCGGCGCGGCGAGCCCAGGCACCAGGGTGCGCGGGCGTTCGACACCTCCGACACCGCACAGACCGGCAGCAAGGACGGATCGCCGTGACCCGCAACAACCCGCCCCGACGTTCCGGCGCCGCCGGCAAGGCCGGCCGCTCCGGCGCCCGTCCGGGGCAGGTGGCCCACCCGCGCTGGAGCAACCGGTCCGCCCGGCCGGCCGCCACCGACCGCGAGGGCTACACCGCCCAGACCGCGCCCAAGGCGCCAGCCGAGCCCACCCCCGCCTCCGAGGAGCGCGACCGGGACCGCGGCGCCGCACAGGCGCAGCCGGCCCGTCCGAAGGGAGCCAAGGGCGCGAAGGGGCAGCGGCCGCGCAAGCAGACCGTCCGCCCGCCGAAGGCGCTGCGCACCGCCGAGGACCGGCCCAAGGCCCAGCCGAAGGCCCCGACCGGCGACCCGCTGGTCGGCGAGCGGTACGAGGTCGAGGTCGGCCCGGTCGCGCACGGCGGCGGGCACTGCGTCGCCCGGCACGAGGGCCGGGTGCTGTTCGTCCGGCACACCCTGCCCGGCGAGCGCGTGATCGCCGAGATCACCGAGGGCACCACCACCTCCCGCTTCCTGCGGGCGGACGCGGTGGAGGTCCTGGAGCCCGCCAAGGAGCGGATCGCCGCGCCCTGCCCGTTCTCCGGGCCCGGCAAGTGCGGCGGCTGCGACTGGCAGCACGTCACCCCCGGCGGCCAGCGCAAGCTCAAGGCGCAGGTGCTGACCGAGCAGCTCGCCAAGCTCGCCGGCCTCACCCCCGCCGAGGCCGGCTGGGACGGCTCGGTGGAGCCCGTCGGCGGCAAGCTGCCGGCCGGCGAGGTGCCCGCCTGGCGCACCCGCGTCCAGTACACCGTCGACCCGGAGACCGGGCGGGCCGGGCTGCGCAAGCACCGCTCGCACGACGTCCAGCCGATCGACCGCTGCCTGATCGCGGCCGAGGGCGTCGCCGAGCTCGGCGTCGAGTCGCGCGACTGGCCCGGGGTGGCCTCCGTCGAGGCGGTCGCCGCGACCGGCTCCTCGGACCGTCAGGTGATCCTCCGCCCGCGGGACGGCGCCCAGCTGCCGCTGGTGGAGCTGGACCGGCCGGTGTCCATCTCCCGGGTGGACGAGCAGGGCCTGTTCCACCGGGTGCACGGCCGCACCTTCGTCCGCGAGCGTGCCGCCGAGCGCACCTGGCGGGTCTCCGAGGGCGGCTTCTGGCAGATCCACCCGCTCGCCCCGGACACCCTGGTCGACGCGGTGCTGGAGGGCCTGGACCCGCAGTGGGGCGAGATGGCGCTCGACCTGTACTGCGGCGTCGGCCTGTTCGCCGGCGCGCTCGCCGACCGGGTCGGCGAGGACGGCGCGGTGCTCGGCATCGAGTCGTCCAAGCAGGCCGTGGTCGACGCCCGGCACAACCTGGCCGAGCTGGAGAACGTCCGGATCGAGTGCGACCGGGTGGAGACCCTGCTGCCGCGCACCGGCATCACCTCCACCGACCTCGTCGTGCTCGACCCGCCGCGGGCCGGGGCCGGCCGCGAGACCGTCGCGCACCTGGTCGGCCTGGAGGCCCGCCGCATCGCGTACGTCGCCTGCGACCCGGCCGCGCTCGCGCGGGACCTGGCGTTCTTCCGCGAGGGCGGCTACCGGCCGGTCTCGCTGCGGGCCTTCGACCTGTTCCCGATGACCCATCACTTCGAGTGCGTGGCGATCCTGGAGCCGGTCGGCGACGGCTTCGGCGGGGACGGCCCCGCGGGCGAGTAGCGCCCCGGCGGGTCGGCACCGCCCCGATCGGCGGGGGCCGGGGGTGGCTCCCGTTGCCGCCC
>NZ_JBFAXX010000107.1:0-16064 GCF_040680995.1 Kitasatospora sp. NPDC051914 | reverse complement strand
CATCCGTGCCACGGCGCGAAGCGCTCGCACCGCCGGATAGCGGGCTGCGACACCGCCTGACCGGATACCACCCCGGCGCCGTGTCGTGGTGCGCGTTGTGTGCGCGCTGCTCGGTGCGCTGCTCGGTGTGCCGGTTGTGGGTGCCTGCCGTGATCCCCCCTGCGGCGTGCCGGGCCATCGACGTCCGGGTCGCTGCGCGCCGCCCCGGGGTGTTGCGGCAGGTCACCCGGCCCCGCCTGCGCTCGGGCGGGCCGGGCCCGGCCTGTCGCTGGGGCACCGCAGAGACGTCGACCGGCGTGAGCCAGTCGACCGCGGTGGACTCGTTCGGCAGCTGCTCGGTCCTGCCCTCGGGGTGGCACCGGGAAGAGCAGGGCAAGGCGGAGGGCGTCACCGCGGCAGACCGGACTCCCCGAGAGCTGCGCCACGGCTTCGTGCCCTGGTGGGCCATTCGAGTACGGCGGTCACCGAGGACGTCGACCGGAAGCAGATCCGCCCGGTGATCCGGACCGGGGCGACGGCCATGGGCGAACTCTCCAAGCGCGCCCCTGAGGCGTAGTCACACAGTTGGACACGCGCAACGACAAGAGGCCCTGCCGGATTTCTCCGGCAAGGCCTCTGCACTGGGTCGGGGTGGCGGGATTTGAACCCACGGCCTCTTCGTCCCGAACGAAGCGCGCTACCAAGCTGCGCTACACCCCGGTCCTGCTCTGTTGCCTTCCGTCTCCGGCGCAACGAGTAGAACTCTACAGGAGGTGTGCCGAGAGACGAAATCCGATTCCTTTCGGGGCGTCGTGGCTGGTCAGCGGCCCGGCGTCAAGGTGAGGAGGGTGGCCTCGGGCGGGCAGGCGAAGCGGACCGGGGTGTAGCGGTTGGTGCCGCAGCCGGCGGACACGTGGAGGTAGGAGCGGTGGCCGCCGGCCTTGTGGGTGGAGAGGCCCTTGACCCGGTCGGTGTCGATGTCGCAGTTGGTGACCAGGGCCCCGTAGAAGGGGATGCACAGCTGACCGCCGTGGGTGTGCCCGGCGAGGATCAGCGGGTAGCGGTCGGCGGTGAAGGCGTCCAGCACCCGCAGGTAGGGGGCGTGCACGACGGCGAGCGACAGGTCGGCGTCGGCGGAGGGGCCGCCGGCCACCTTGGCGTACTTGTCGTGGCGGATGTGCGGGTCGTCCAGGCCGGTGAATTCGACGTCCAGGCCGCCGATCGTGAGGCGTCCGCGGGCGTTGTTGAGATTGAGCCAGCCGGCCTCGTCGAAGCCGTCGCGGAGCTTCTGCCAGGGGTTGTGGACGGCGCCCTTGATGCCGCGGCGGCCGGTGCCGTCCGGGTTGTTGAGGCCGTGCACGCCGGTGCGCAGGGCGGTGAGGTACCGGGTGGGGCTCTTGCGGGCCGGGCCGTAGTAGTCGTTGGAGCCGAAGACGTACACGCCGGGGAAGTCCATCAGCGGCCCGAGGGCGTCCAGGGCGGCCGGGACACCGAGCGGGTCGGAGAGGTTGTCGCCGGTGTTGACCACGAGGTCGGGGCGCAGGCCGGCGAGGCTCTGCAGCCACCGCTGTTTCTTCTGCTGTCCGGTCACCATGTGTATGTCGGACACCTGCAGGATCCGGATCGGCCGTGCGCCGCGCGGCAGGATCGGGACCTCGACGCGGCGGAGGCGGAACGAGCGGACCTCGTAGCCGGCGGCGTAGGCGAGGCAGGCGGCGCCGGTGGCGGCGATTCCGAGCGGGACGGAGTACAGCGGTCGCATCGGTCCATGCTCTCAGACCCCGCCGGGACCCGTGAACGGGCTGGTCACTCCGGGTGGCGGCGCACCGCGACGACGCTGCTGAGGTCGGCGGCGAGCGGGAGGTCGACGGCGCGCAGGGCGGGGTGCTGCAGCCAGTGCAGGCGGGCCTCGTCGGGCCGGCCGTCGAAGAGCGGTGGCCAGCTGTCGGCCGGGGTGAAGTCGTCCACGACCAGGACCCCGCCGGGGGTGAGCAGCTCCTCGGGGTCGGCGGCCGGACCGCCCTTGCCCTGCCCGCCACCGTCCAGCACCAGCAGGTCGTACGGGCCGTGGACGTACAGCTCGGTCCAGTCCGCGGTCAGCACCCTGACGTGCGGGGCGTCCGCGAAGAGGGCCGCGGCGGCGGCCGCCCGCCCGGGGTCGCGCTCGACGCCGATCAGCTCGGTCCCCGGCCGTGCCCCGGCCGCCAGCCAGGCCAGCCCTACGCCGTACCCGGTGCCGCTCTCGCCGATCCGCAGCCGGGCGCCGCCGGCCAGGACCTGCAGCAGCCGCCCTTGTTCGGGGCGGCAGGAGTACGGGAATCCGGCCCGCCTCGCCGCTGCCACCGCCCTGGCCACCCCGCCGGGCAGTCCGGCCTCCCCGGTGTACGCGTCCGTCCCCGCCGTCGACACGGGCGGATCGTCGCACGCCCGCCGGCAGCCCGTGGGCCCTTTGCCGGTCCCCGCCGGGGCGGCCGCTGCGGGCCCCGCCCAAATTGCTGCGCGGAAAGCGGTCCGGCCTGCGAAGATTTGGGCCATGACGACAGTCAAGCGATGCTTGGATACATGAATGGCGGAGCTGCTCCCTGGAGAGCAATGGGGTGGTAGCCGAGCGCGTTTCCCATGGTCAGGGGCTCATGGGTCTGTCGCATGGACTTGCTCATGGCTCCTGACCCGTCTCGCCGAAGTTTGACGAGTCTCACCGATGTTTGACCGGGACGGGTTTGTCTCATCGAAGTTTGATCACCAGGTCCAGAGATGATGCTCCGGCCCGGTCTGCTGGGCCTGATTGCCCTGGTCGGAGGCTAATTGGGTTGGCGGGTTTCTCGGGGGGTGTTAGGAACTGCGGGTGATGTTGTTCGCGTGTGTGGCCTGTGGTTCTGCGATCACGGGGCCGTTGACCGAGTTGACTGAGATCCCCGCTCGTCCGATGGACCAGGGCTATCCGAAAGACAGCGGGACGCGGACGGCGTCCGCCACCGTGCCACGGGGGTGCTTCGCGGTGGAACCGGAGCCTTGGGGCGCACCGTTCGTGTCGTGCGAGGACCCGGTGGCGATCTTCCCGGGAGGCCCGTGCGTTTGTGATCCGGACGGTGACGACTTCCTGGTGTCTGCAGGGCCGCGAGGGACGGTGGTTCTTCATCCTGGCGACGCGCCGAGCCTGGAGCCGGTCCGTGCCCCGAGCTTCGACGATGTCGGCTGCTGCGGCCTGTCGGGCCGGGGCGGGATGAACCGCCGGTGCCCGTGCGGTGCCCCGGTGGGCACGGAGATCAGCGATTGCTCGACTCCGTACGAGTTGCACCTCGACCCCGGACAGGTCCATCAGCTCACGGTCTGATGGAGCCACGCCGGCGGTTCATTGCCACGGCCAGCAGCCGTACCGCTGAACCGCCGATGGGCGGGCCGAACGTCGTGCGGTCAAAGTTCGGTGAGACGGGTCAGCTCCGTGCCCGCTTTCGGCGCACAGCTACCGCACGGCGGGCCCATGGCCGGAGCGCCAGTCATTGATCCGCTTCCGGATGCTCGCGACCATGGGCAAGTCGTCTACGTCGTCCGGGGCGAACCACGCCACTTCGAAGGACTCATCGGATACGCGCAGGACCCCGCCCGTTGGCCGGGCGAGCAGGCAGATGGAGAACTCCTGGCGGACCTCGCCGTCGTCGTACGCGAAGACGTGGCCGGGATTGGTGTATGTCCCGACGATGCCGGTGATCTCGACGTTCACCCCGGTCTCCTCGTAGGTCTCGCGGATGCCGCAGTCCGCGAGGGATTCGCCGAGTTCCATCTTTCCGCCGGGCAGTGCCCACATCCCGTTGTCGGTGCGCCGCTGGAGCAGGATGCGCCCGGCATCGTCCACCACGACCACCGAAGCGGCCGGCACCAGGCTGTTGGGCTTGGGGGCGTTCGGGTCGTCCTCGTAGTCACGCCTGGCCATGCTCGGCTACCTCCCAGATGTTGCGTCCGCGACTCCAGAGCTCCTCGACATGATCGGCGAAACGGTCGAACATGCCGTCGGCCTGGGTACGCCTCAAGTGCATCATGGGCGAGTCGTGGCCGACCCTGCGGGAAAGGATCGGTGTCACGATCATCTCGTCGTCGAAGCGGAACACAGACAGGTTGACGTGGCCGGTCTCGAATCGGCCCTCGATGTTGCCGACCTCCCGCAGACGGTGTAGCTCGCTTATGGTCACCGCGATGCGGGTGGAGAGGGTGAGCGGAACGTTCTCCTCGTCCTCGCGGGCCCGGGTGACAGGGCTGTCGGGATCACCGATCAGGAACCTGATCCGGCACCCTGCCTGTGCCTTGCGCCGAAGTGCGCCGGCGAGGTTCGCCTGTTCGAGCCACAGGAAGTAGTTGGTGTAGCCCGCGAAGGTCAGCTCGTGCTGCGCCTTGGTGATGAGCGAGCGCCAGAGTGAGGCCGGTGCGGCTGACCGGTAGGGGAAGACCTGGATGACCTCGCGGTCGGGACCTGTCTTGAGTGCCGAACGGACGGCGGTGGGCCACAAGGCGGCTTCCTCCTCACCTAACGCCTCGCAGGCTGCCCATCGGTGGCGGGCGTGGGGGATGCGGCTGGGGTCGGCAATCCATCGGCTGACGGTCTTGGCATCGACGCCGCACACCTCTGCGAGCTGAGCTTCCGTCATCTTGGCACTTGCTAACGCGCGCCGAAGACCGTGGTTCATAGTTCGCCTCCGTGGCCCATGGGGGACGGGACGAACACTAACGGCGAAGTGTCCCAAACGTCCCGCAAACGCGGTAGGAACGCCCTGACGTGCAGTGGAACATCAGAGTGTGATCGAGAGCTGTCACTCCGTGCTGGCGGAATTCCCGTCGGGGGAATGCACCCGTGGAGCAGTGCGGCACTCGCCCAATGACCCTGCCCGGAGGGGGCGTTGACGTGCCCGAAATGCTGGAGAGGCGGCCTGCGCTTGCGGGTGAGCATGCTTGTTGGCTGCCGCGTCACCGGAAGTCTGCCGGGGCCGCGCGGCGGCACCTGCGCGGCTTCCTCGCCGACCTGGACGGCGGTGAACTGTATGCCGATACCGGGGAGTTACTGGCAGATGAGCTGGTCGCGAACGCGGTCGAGCATGCGCGCGTACCGCCCGGCCGATTGATCTGGGTCCGGTTCGAGCTGTCGGGTGGATTGCTGCGGATCGAAGTGCACGACGCCAGCAATGGGCGGCCGTCTGTGCGTATGGCGGGGGAGGCCGACGAGGCGGGTCGGGGCTTGTGGCTGGTCGAACAACTGGCAGTGGCGTGGGGTGTCCGCTCCAGGCCCGGAGGGGTGGGCAAGGTCGTGTGGGCGACGGTCTCGCCAGCGCAGGAGAGCGAGGGGTGAGCGTACGGGGGGTGCTGGCTGTCCGCTTGCGGGCCACGAGTCTGGTCGGACGCTGCGTGTACTGCCGAGGGCTGGTTAGCCGAGCTACTGCACGGGTGTTCTCCGCTTCCGGGGACCGCCAAGCGGTGGCTCATGTTTGGCACGAGGTACGGCCGGGTGAAGGAGCGGCGGCGCTCCGCTCTGGCCACGATGTGAGGGAGACGGCTCGGTGATCAGCAGGGGTCCCAAGGATGAGGGTGCCGGCGGGCCAGTGGTGGTGGAGATCGAGGGTGTGACGGTCCCAGCGACCTTCGCCCGTCTGCCTGAGGCCGTGGCGGCGGTGTGGGAGGCCATGCGGGCGCTCCCGCTCGGCAACACTCAGTACGAGGCTTACCGGTACTTCTTCACGCGCCACGATGCGGCGGACCGCGTAACGGACTTCCTCCGACGCGATGGCTACTTGAGCTTGTCGTTCACGATGCAAGGCCGGCCACACACCGTCCGGGTCAGCCCGGCATCGCCTGGGGGATCGTCCTCGACCTGACTCGCGTTCTCGGCAACTTCACAGCCGCCGGACCACCCCTGACCTTGGCGGGAGCGGGGTGGTCCGGCCTCGGGCTGGCCATCTGATCAACCCTGGTGCCGATGGTACTGGGGCCTTCGGCATGCCTTCGAACCGATTCCTGATGGGAGGTCAGAGGCGTGCGAGCGCTGAGGATGGCGGCTGGGCGGCGATGCACGGTGCCGGGACGGGGACCACTCCGGCCGGGCTCCCCGATAGCTGCCGAGAGTAGGGGCGGGCGGGTTCGGTCAAGCCCGCACGTACGGGCCTGCACCTGGCCCTCGGTGGCGAGCGGTGCGGGCTTGACGGGTTCCGTTCGCCCCGGATCATCGAGCAGCGGGGAGCCCGGACGAACGGCGAGCAACCATCGGCCTGGACCCCGGCCACGTCGGGCCGGACAGCCTGTCCGGCTTCTCCTGGACCTGTGCCGACCGCCAGGTGTGATGTTGCGCCGCCAGCGGGGCCGCCCAAAGCGGGGCGCGAGACAGGAGCGACGGGCGGCGACGCGGCGGCGCGGCCCGCCTCTGGCGGGCCGCCTTGATTCAGTAAAGAAACTTTGAACACGCTCTCTCTGCCCTCCCGTTGACCTTGATCTGGGCCGTCTGCTGCCAGCCGTGCAGCTGCTGCTTCTTGCTGCCCTGATGAACCGTCGGCGGCCTGGTCACCACTGTGCCCTTCGCCGCTCACCGGCCGTCGGCCCCATGCTCGGCTTCGACCGCTCGGCCTGGCCCGGTCCCCGCGTTGATCGCTGGTCGCCGACCTGAGACTCGGCCGCCCCAACTGCCGGGAGCTACCGCAAGATCGGCCGAGCGGGGGCGAAGGTCATGCGTGCGCGTCGAAAAAGTTCGGCCGGGATGTCACACGGACACCGGTTTTCCGGCCTGTAGCAAGTGACGGCTGCGGACCACTGGGACGGACGGGAGGAAGAGGGCATGTCGGATATGCGCGCGGGATCGCCGGAGTCTGTCCACAGGCTGTGCGTGGCGTACTGGTCACACGGGGCGGCGGGGGCTTCTATACGGGAGTTCCGGCCGGACCAAATTGCGGATCTGGATGCACTGTGGGGCCGTTCGGAGTCGCCAGACCGCGGGTCCAGAAAGTGCGGCGGACGCCACAAGTGATTTTCCTACCAAAAAACTCAGAAACGGGTGGTTGTTATGCAAATAGGCGCCGGAGCGAGGCGAGGTTGCGCTTCGGGTTGCGTGTGCGGCGGAATCCGCGTGATGGGATCAGGGGAACGTTTATCCCGTCCTGCGGGATCTGGCCGGCTCGTGTGCGTCCTCGGGTTGCGGCCCGGGGCTGTGGTGGCGGCATGGTGAACCTTGATGGCTGGTGGCCTGCGAGTTCGACTCGCCTTGATGGCTTGATCACGGACGCGTCACGGCACCTTGACGGGAGGGGTTATCGAAGCGTTGCGAACCGAGGCATATTCATCAAGGAGTTCATCAAGGTGCATGGGATTGAGTGTCGTGACCGACCGGTCGCGGAGCCTTCTCGCCACTCGGGTCCATTTCCGGCCGGCGGCAGGTCGCCCGAAATCACCACCCCATGCCGGCGTTCTCGCAACCCGGTCAGCAGCCGGACGGCGGGGGTGCGAGACTTGCCGGTTTCTCACCGGCGGCTGATGCGGACTTATTACCGCCGCGGCGGGCGCTCGGCAAGAAAATCGGCGAGCTTCGCAGGGTTTAGTACAGCGACCGAAGCAACTTCGACATACGGGGAGAAAGGGATCTGATGCACGGCGAGATCAGCCGTCTCACGGAGATGCTGGCGCGGCTTGGCGGTCAGCTGGCCGACCTCAACGAGGAAGCGGCCCGACTCAACGAGAGGATCGTTCGACTTCTTCCAGGCGCGCCCGGATCTGCTCCTGCTGTTCCTTCAGCTGCTGAACCTGCGCGGTAAGTCCGGTGACCAGTTCCGAGATCTTGGCGAGATCGGCGGCGGAGACCTCGACGGTTTCGCCGCCCGCCTCGGCCGTCTCGGCGGCCGGTTCCGGCTGGGGTGTGGCGCGTACGAACGTGCCGACGCCCTGGACGGCATAGACGAGGTTCTCCTCGCGCAGGACGCGGACCGCGCTGCGGGCGGTCATGTTGGCGATGCTGAACCGCTTCTCGATCTCGGAGAGGGCGGGCAGCTTGTCGCCGGCCTTCAAGCGGCCTTCGGCGATGTCCTGGCGTAGGGCGTCGGCGGCCTTCTGGTAGGGCGCCCGCTCCTCGTCGTTTCTCCGGTTCATGCCGTCCAGGGTAGCCCCCGCTAGCACACCCAAGCCTTGTCGCACCCGAAATTTCCCGTCCTGGGGCAGGATCACGTCCGCAGCACTGCTAGGTCTGATTGACAGTGCTCGGCAGGCTTGTGCTACAACATACCTAGCACCGCTTAGCGGTCTAGCAGGGTCGGTGTCCTCCGGCCCCCTTCATCTCTCACCTCTGGAGTCCTCATGGCTCGCATCACCATCCGCCCCGACCTGACCGGCACGACCCACATGGTGGCCGTGCCGCCGGTGCCGAAGTTCGCCGACGCCGCTACGGGGCAGGTCGCCACCGATCGGGAGACCGGTGCGTCCCTCTACACGGTCCAGCTTCTGGAGACGTTCGAGGCGACCGCTCAGCTGATCAAGGTGACCGTGCCGGAGACCGGTCTCGACGCCGGTCTCGTGCCCGGTGCGATCGTGCGCCCGGTCGGCCTGACCGCCACGCCGTGGGCGAACCTCTTCAACGGTCAGGTTCAGTCCGGTGTCGCCTACCGCGCTGCGTCCCTGGTCCCGGTCGTCCCCGCCGCTGCGGCCTCCGCGCCGAAGGCCAAGGCGTCCACCGCTGAGCCCGTCGCCGCGTCGTGACCGCCCGCCCCGCCCGTGTCGTCGGGCCCGTGGACTCCTCGTCTGCGGGCCCGGCCCCGGCCCCGGCGGTCTATCCGCTGCCCGCGCCGGACGACGACCCCCGCTTCTCCCTCGGCTTGGTTCTCGACCTCGCGGCCGTCCTCGCCGAACACGGCTACCCGCCGATCACCTCCGGCGCGGACCTCCTGAACCTGCAGCAAGCCCTCTTCGGCTTCCTCTACGCCCTGGACGTGACCTGATGAACCCCTCCACCCCGATCCCCGACTCGGGGCCGCTGACCTCCTGGCCGTGGCTCCCGTACGCGACCGGTGCGCTCGCCCTGGTCCTGCTCGCCTGGCTGCTCGTCATCTGCGGCCGGTACCTGAGGGCAGACACAGGCACCCGGACGAGCATCCGCCAGGCGGCCCGCATCCGCCGGACCTGGCCGCGCCTGGCCCGCAACCTCGGCCTGGTCACCCTCGACCGCACCCCCACCCTCCTCCAGACCCTCGCCACCTCGGCGGACAAGAACGGCGGCAAGCCCGAACCCAAGGTGCTCACCCCGAAACTGTCCACCACCGTCGACCAGTACGGCGTCATGGTCACCGTGAAGACCGTCGCCAAGGTCGGCCTGGCCGAATTTCAGAAGCACGCCGACCATCTTGCCGACGCCTGGGCCTGCACCCGCGTGTCCATCAATCCCGGTAAGCCCGGCACCCTGCGCATCCGCGCCGTCCGCGATGAACCCCTCCTCGTCCCCTACACCTTCACCCCCGACGGCAAGCCGCCGACCGACCTCGCGGTGTGGGACCTGGGCCTGGACGAGTACGCCCTCGCCACCGTGCTGCGCATGGACAACGTGCCCGGCGTGTGCGTGGCCGGCCTGCCCGGCTACGGCAAGACCTCGCTGATCAACAAGCTGATCGCAGCCCTCGCCCCCTCGGACGCGGTGCAGTTCGCCGTTGCTGACGGCAAGGTATCCGAAGCCCACGAAGGCGACTACGCGGATGTAGTGGGCCGACTGTTCGCATTCGTCGGTGACGACCTGGAAGCGGCGAACAAGCTGTTCACCCGCCTCGTGGAACTGCGCCGCTCACGCTCCTCCGCCATCCGCCGCACCCTGGGCACGCCGAACATGTGGGACAAGGGGCCGAGCAAGGCTTGGCCGCTGGTCGTCCTCGTCATCGACGAAGCCCACACCTACTTCCGCGACTACAAGGGCAGCGACCCGACGACGAAGAAGTACGCCGCGCTCACGGCCGACAATGCGCGCCTCATCGAGGACCTGGTGAAGAAGGGCCGCTCGGTCGGAATCGTGGTCATCGTCGCCACGCAGAAGCCGACCGGCGACGCCATCCCCACCTTCATCCGCGACGTGTGCCCCGTGTCCCTGTCCTTCGCACAGAAGACCACCGAATCCGCGGTGGCCGCGCTCGGCGAGGACATCCGCAACTGGCCCGACGCCAACCCCGTCACGATGCAGGACCTCGGCTACGTCGGCGTCGCCACCATGGCCCGCCAGGGACACGAAGGTTTCACCCGCATCCGCCTGCCCAAGGTCCACCCCGACCACGTGGCCCGCATCGTGGCCGACACAGCCCACCTGGCCACCGACCCCGTTCAGCTCCTCGACCTGCTCACCCGCCCCAGCCTCCTCAAGGGCGACGACCTCGACACCACCGCCCTGACCTCGCTATGACCCCAACTCGCAGACCGGAAAGGAGAACCGGCGATGACCGCCGCCACCGCGCACACGCCCGGCCCGGATGACACGAGCGCCTTCACCCGGAACACCATCACCGCCGTGATGGCGCTCATCGCCGCCCTCGCCTTCGTCTTCTCCTTCGGCAACATCTGGGCTCTCGCACTGCGCCTCGACGTGCCCCACCCGATCGCCCCGCTGATCGGCCCCATGGTGGACCTCTCTGTCATCGGCCTCCTGGTCGCCCTCCACCACCTCACCCTCAAGGGCACCGCCCCGGTACACCTCGCCCCCGCGCGGCGGCTGATGCACCTGTGCGGCGCACTGACCATCGCCCTCAACATCGCCGAGCCCATCGCCGCCGGCCACTGGGGCCGCGCCGCCCTCGACGCCGTCGCTCCCACTCTCCTCCTCGGCTGGGGCACCGTCGGTCCCTCCCTCCTCGCCCACCTCCACACCCCGACCACCAACCCCAACAGGCACACCGCCCCTGACGCCCCCAGCACCCTGACCCCGCCTCCTGCTCCACAACCGGCGGCCCCGGATATCAAGCCCGGCCTCGCGCCCACCCCGACACCCGCTCCGGCCACTGCCGACCAGCCCCCGGTTACTGAGCCCGCCCCGGCTGCGCCCCCAGCTCCGCCGGACGTACCGGCCCCGCTCCTGATCGCCGCCCGCCGGATCGCCGACGCTCACCACGCCAGCACCGGCGACGTGATCACCTCGGCCCAGCTCCGCGCCCACCTCGGCGTCCCCACCTCGCTCGCCGACGCCGCACACGCACACCTCGCGGCCGTCCCCGTCTGATCCCCGCACACCCGCCTCGCGCCGACCGCGAGCACACCCGCCCGGTCGGCGCGACGGCACCCCCATGCCCCCCGCACCTCTTCAACTGCCCGGAAGGACAGACCAGATGGCCGACCTCGACCCCCGGCAGATTCCCTCTCTGTACGTCCGGGACCTCATCGACCTCGCCCAGCGCGACGACTTCGACCGCATCGAAGCCACCATCGAGCGCCTGGCAGGCTGCACCCGCCCCATCCAGCTCACCGGCAGCACCACCACGTTCGACACCGCCACCGGCGAGTCCGTGCGGCACTACACCACCGAGACCGAGCCGCTCGGCCGTCTCCTGGTGGCCTGCGGCAACCGCCGCGCAACCCGCTGCCCGGCCTGCTCGCGCACCTATGCCGCCGACACTTACCAGCTCATCCGCGCGGGCCTGGCAGGCGGCAAGGGCGCCCCCGAGGACGTGCGCACGCACCCCCGCGTCTTCGTCACCCTCACCGCCCCCTCGTTCGGCCCGGTCCACAACCGGCCAACCACCAAGAGCGGCAAGCCCTTCCCCTGCCGCTGCGGCACCGTTCACCCTGCCGGGCACCCCACCCTCGGCACACCCCTCGCTCCCAAGACGTACGACTACGCCGGGGCCGTCCTCTTCAACGCCCACGCCGGGGCCCTGTGGGCACGCTTCACCACCTACCTGCGCCGCGCCGTCGCCCACGCCGCCGGCCTGACCATCGCCGAACTGCGCGAGCAGTGCCGCATCTCCTTCGCCAAGGTCGCCGAGTTTCAAAAGCGCGGCCTGGTCCACTTCCACGCCATCGTCCGCCTCGACGGCCCCGAAGGCTCCACCGCCACCCCACCCGACTGGGCCAACGTGGATCTCCTCACGGCTGCCGTACGCGAAGCCGCCCCTAAGGTCTCCCTCACCGTCACCGGAGATTCCATCGGAGAGCGCGAACTGCGCTGGGGCCAGCAGCTCGACGTACGCGAGATCACCCGTCCGGACGCCACCGCCGACGCCTCCACCCCCCTCACCGACGCCGCCGTGGCCGGCTACGTCGCCAAGTACGCCACCAAGAGCGCCGAAGGCACCGGCACCATCGACCGGCCCCTGTACTGCGGCACCTGCAAGGGCCGCGGACGCATCCCCACCCCCAACGGGCTCACCGACGAGTGCACCTCGTGCGACGGGACCGGCCTGGCCGAACCCATCGCCGACCTCAACGTGGCCCAGCACGTGCGGCAGATGATCCGCACCTGCTGGGACCTCGGCCACCGCGCCACCGACTTCGCCGAACTCAAGCTCACCAAGTGGGCTCACATGCTCGGCTTCCGGGGCCACTTCTCCACCAAATCCCGCCGCTACTCCACCACTCTCGGCGCACTCCGCGGTGCCCGCCGCACCTGGCAGACCGAACAGGCCCGCCTCCGCCATGGACACCCACCCGTCGACCCGGAGACCACCTGCGTCATCTCCGACTGGCGATTCCTCGCCACCGGCTACAGCCCCGGCGAGGAAATCCTCGCCGAAACCGTCCGCCACAACCGCGCAGTCACACAACGCCTCAAGCGAGAAGGGGACCTGCGGTGACGGCGACCACTCGGGTATCGGACCACCTTGCCTCCCGTAGGCGTGACGATGCGGCAGCACGCGCGTTCCACCTGGATCGGGTGTGCGCCAATTTCCCGACCACGATCAGTCCAGAGGGTGCGCGGCGACTTGCAAGCCTGCTGACTGCCCCGTCTGCCAACGCCCGGGCCGCGTGAACACATGAGGGGTGCGTTTCTTTTTGAGGGACCACCACGCTGACCAGCCGGGATGTGACTGACTCGCACGCGCTTCGGCGCGCTGTTACGAGACCTGCGGGTTGCCCAGTGGCCGCAGCGGCCGGGCTGGACCGACTGATCAGGTGCATGGCGATCGCTCTGGAATAAACGCACCCGTGGTCAGAAGCCCTTTTGGAAGTCGTAGGCGTACGGCCCTGGCACGAATTTGTCTGTCGAGACCAGATCCGCCGTAATGGTGCCACCTGGCGGTACATCGCTGGCTGACCCCAGGAGACTGGCGACATCCTTCCCGTCCTTGAACACCGTGATCGTAAACGTGTTGGTGCCGCCGTCGGGGTTATCTCCTGTGTAGGTGATACGAGCCCGTCCGCCGAAGTCGCCAAGGCCGTTGTCCCGCACCGTGATCGAGTCCACCCGCCAATCGCCACTCTCGATCGGGGGCTGAGTACCTTTGTCCTGAGGGGCGGCACTGGTGGTCGTCGGCGGGCTGGTGGTGGGCGCGGTGGTCGTCGGCGGGCTGGTGGTGGGCACGGTGGTCGTCGGCGGGCTCGTGTTTGATCCCTCGCCGCCGTTATCTGTGCCGCATGCCACGAGCACCACAGCCAGCAGACTCAGGACAACGATCCGTCTCTTCATCGCGGCCTCTTTCATGCTTGGTCAACGAAGCATGACCGTATGGCGAGGCAGTACAGGACACACTTTGAACGGTGCGGGCGGGTGAACGGGCGGATCGAGTAGCCCACTTTTGGGCTGTGGGGTGCGTTTCTTTTTGAGGGACCACCACGCTGACCAGCCGGGATGTGACTGACTCGCACGCGCTTCGGCGCGCTGTCACGAGACCTATGGGCTGCCCGGTGGCCCGCAGCGGCTGGGCTGGATCGACTGATCAGGTACATGGCGCTCGCTCGGGAGGAAACGCACCCACACACGAGAGGGCTCCCACTATGCGGGAGCCCTCTCAGGTATGTCCGGGTTACAGGGGGTTCGGCTCGATGTCGATGCGGCCGTAGTCCAGGCGGTTCTTGCGGTCGTGGGAGTCGCCGATGATCACAGCCGCGAACAGGAACCGCAGCACGGCATTCATGCGGGCGTAGTCTTCCGCCTTCTCCAGATCCTTCCAGCTCGCCTCGGCGTTGGAACCGACCAGGCCTTCCAGAATCTCGACTGCCGGCCGTACCACGGCCTTCCTCTCAACCGCGCTGATCCGGTCGTCAACCTGCTTCTTCATCTGCCGGTACTCCCGGGTGGTGAGCTCGCGCTTCTCCCACATGTCCTTGAGTTCGGTCAGCTCCTGGCGGTCGGCTTCAAGGGCTTCGCGGTCCGCGTCGGAGAGCGCGGTTGCTGTGTCCCGACCTGTCACGTCCAGCTTGGTGAGCAGCCTGATGGCGGCGTCCCGGACGAAGCTCTCCAGTGGCTCAGCGCTGACGGCCCGGTAGCACCGCTTGGAGTCCACACGGGCGACTCGGTTGCAGAGGTACTTGCCCCCGCTGCCCTTCATCTGTGTGCCGCACTTCTTGCATGTCACGACACCTCGCAGGAGGTAGAAGCGCTTGGGGACCTGCCTTCCCCGCCCGGCAGGCGCGCGTAGAGTGCGGCGCTCCTGTACCTCGTCCCACAGACCCCGGTCGATGATGGCCGGCCATTCACCGGCGCCGATGACCTCACCCCGGAAGACGCGAAGTCCGGCCACGTGACGACTGCGCAGCACGACGGTCACGTTGGCAGCGTTCCACTCTCCACCGAGCGCGGTCGGTAGCTTCCGAGTGTTCAGGTCTCGGGCGATGTTGGTGATCGTCTCGCCGTTGAGGTAACGCTCGTAAATCTCTCGCACGATCTCGGCCTCGGCCGGGATGATCGTGGTCCCGCTCTTGTCGTACCCATAGCGGCGCTTGCCGGTGTGCGGCTTGCCGTCCTGGGCGCGCTCGATCAGCGCCGTCTTGAGCCGACGGGACGTGTCGTCGCTGGATCGGCAGGCGTGGGCGACCTCGATCCGCAGAAAGAAGCGGTCGTCGGGATCGGCAAGGTTCCGCTGGTTGGCTTCGCCATGGAGGGTGATGTCGTGATCGTCCGAGATCTGGAGCAGTTCTTCGAGGTCGCGGGGCTGCCTCATGAGGCGGTCGGGGTGGTAGGTCAGGATGTGCCGGACGCCGCCCTCGCGGGCCTCGTCAAGCAGGGCGTTCCATCCGGGCCGCTTTCGGTCCCGCTTCCAGGCTGACCGGTTGTTGTCGACGAACACGCGGTCGTCCCGAACCGTCAGCCCGAGCCGCTCGGCGATGTCACGGCATACTCGTTCCTGGCGCTCGACGCCGGTCTGATCCTCGTCGTTGACGTGGGAGATCCGGCAGTAGATCGCTGCCGACTCGCCCGCCCAGTCGGCCCGGGACCGCCTTGCGACCCCGGTGGCCTCCGTCATCCGAGCGAGCTTGCGCGCCCGGATCTCGTCCCGGCTGACCTGCGAAATCTGCGAAACCTGGTTGAGATCGTCCACGGCTGAAGGATATGAAGGAGATATGACTACGCTCAAGGAGCAGCTGCAGGAGGACCTCACGGCTGCGATCAAGGCCCGGGACGAGCTGCGCTCGTCCACCCTCCGGCTGACGCTGGCCGCGGTCACCTCGGAGGAGGTGGCGGGCAAGACCAAGCGGGAGCTCTCGGACGACGAGGTGCTGAAGGTGATCGTCCGGGAGGCGAAGAAGCGCCGGGAGGCCGCGGAGGCGTTCGAGAACGCCGGGCGTGCCGAGTCCGCCGCCCAGGAGCGGGCGGAGGGCGAGGTGCTCGCCGGGTACCTGCCGCAGCAGCTCTCGGACGAGGAGCTGGCCGCGATCGTGGCCGAGGCGGTGGCCGAGAGCGGTGCCTCCGGGCCGCAGGCGATGGGCGCCGTGATGAAGCTGGTGCGCCCCAAGGTGGGCGACCGGGCGGAGGGCGGCCGGGTCGCGGCCGCCGTGAAGGCCGCGCTGGCGGGCTGACCGGCCCGACCGGTCGCGGACGGACCGGACGCCGGAGGGCGGCCACCCCGTGTCGGGGTGGCCGCCCAGCGGGGGGGGGCGGGCGGGGGCGCACGGGCGGGGGGCGCGCGGGGTTGCCGCCGGCGTGGCGCGGGGCCGGGTGGGGGCCCCCG
>NZ_JBFAXX010000106.1:0-17072 GCF_040680995.1 Kitasatospora sp. NPDC051914 | reverse complement strand
CGCCGGCATCCTCATCGCCGACTACTGGATCGTCCGCCGCACCTCGCTCGACCTCGCCGACCTCTACCGCCCGCACGGCCGCTACTGGTACACCGGCGGCTGGAACTGGCGCGCCCTGCTCGCCTTCCTCGTCGGCGGCCTGCTCGCCGTCGGCGGCTCCTACGGCGGCCCCTTCCCCGCCGACGGCCTGATCCCCCTCCTCAAGCCGCTGGCCGACTACGGCTGGGCGGTCGGCTTCGCCTCGTCCCTCGCGCTCTACACCGCGCTCGGCATCGGTTCCCGCAGAACGGCACGATGACGGCGGGGGCGGGGCCGCCGGGATCACTGGTAGCCCCGCCCCCGGTCGTCGGACGGCAGCACGGAGCCGTAGTGACGGCGGACCTGCTCGACCGGTACCCCTGGAACAACCTCTGACGCAGCGCACCCTCCATACGCCGCGGTCGCAGGCGGCGCAGGCCCGGCAAGGTACACACCGACAAAGCGCACGACCACCGGCTCATCCGCTCCTAACTGCGGCGACGCCGAATCACCGTCCGCATCGCCCGCCGCGGCATCGAGTCCTCGGCCCGCCTTGGCCGACACCGCTGGGTGATCGAGCGAACCGTGTCATCGCTGAGCAGCTTCCGCCGCTACGAGCGCAAGGGTGACCACTTCGCTGCCTTTGTCACATCGCTGCGCACCGTGGGCCGGCACGGCCCACGTCATCCTGTCCTGGATGTCGGCCTCTTGAAGGCCCTGCTCGCCTTCTCCGGCGCCGAGCTGACCGAGGAGGTGCCGGCGAGGCCGCTGCCGGGCCTCACCCCGTACTCGATCACCGACCCGGCGCGGCTGCGCACGGCCCTGGGGAGGATCCAGGTCTCCGGCCTCGCCTACGAGGAGCAGGAGGCGGCCATCGGGGGTGTGCTGCATCGCGGCCCCGGTTTTCACCGGCGGCCGCCCTGTCGGTGGCCGTCCCGCGGGCCCGTTTCAGTCCGGCCCGGCCGGCGCCCGCCGTGCGGACGGCGGCCCGGTGGCTCTCCCGCGTCCTGCGCACCGGTGGCTGACGGGTGCATGCCACACCCGGCCCGCTCCGCTCCGCCGGTCGGAGGAACGGGCGCACGCGGCGTACCGTCGAAAGTGTGGAGTTCACGGCCGACGGTCTTGTGTCGCGAGCCGCGCACGAACTCGGCTCGAGAGCGGACGAGCTGACAGCCGACGTGGAACGCTGCCTGCGGCGCGAGCTCCCGGGTCTGTGGGACGACCCGGACGTCGGCCGGACGGCCTCGCAGAGCATCGCCGAGCACATCCGTGCCGTGCTGTTCGGCCTCGAGCACGCCGTCGACCCGGGCAGCATCGCACGGCCGCCCGCCGACGAGGAGCGAGCGCGGAAACTGGCCCGGCGCGGTGTTCCGCTCAGTACCATGCTCCGCGGTTTCCGGCTGGCCCAGGGGGTCGCCCTCGACCGGCTGCTCGCGGAGATTCCCCGGCTCACCGGTGATCCGGAGCTGGTCGGCGCGGCGGCCCGCGAGCTGATCGCGATGGCGACCGCCTACGTGGACCGGACGTCCGAGCAGGGCGTCGCGGCGTTCCAGGAGGAACGGGACCGCAGGCTCCGCCGACGCACGGCCATGGTGAACGAGGCGGGCGCACGCATCGGGACCACACTCGACATCGCCCGCACCACCCAGGAGCTGGCGGACTTCGCCACGGAGTCCTTCGCCGATCTCGCCACCGTCGACCTGCTCGACCGCGTGCTCCGCGGACAGAACGGCACGAGGGACGGCCGGCTCCTGCTGCGCCGCACCGCCCAGGCACCGGCGTCCGGGACGGGCCCGGACCCGGCCGTGGCGCCGCAGCAGCTCCACACCCCACCGGACGGATCGCCGACCGCGCTCGCGCTGTCCGCCGGACGCGCCACCCGGCACGGCGGCGCGGCCGCGGTCGGTGAGCCGCCCGGTGCCTGTCTGGTGGTGCCGCTGCGCGCCCGCGGCACCACCCTGGGTGTCGCCGAGTTCACCCGGCACGGCGGCCCGGCCCGCTACGACGACGAGGACCTCCTCATCGCCCAGGAGATCGCCGCCAGGGCCGCGGTCGCCGTCGACAACGCCCGCCGCTACACGCACGCCCGCTCCACCGCGCTCACCCTGCAGCGCAGCCTGCTCCCGCGGGAGACGCCGGAGCAGTCGGCCGTGGACGTCGCCTACCGCTACCGGCCGGCCGGCTCCGAGGCCGGAGTGGGCGGCGACTGGTACGACGTCATCCCGCTCTCCGGCGCCCGGGTCGCCCTCGTGGTCGGCGACGTGGTCGGCCACGGCGTCCGCGCCGCCGCCACCATGGGCCGGCTGCGGACGGCCGTTCGCACCCTGGCCGACATCGACCTGCCGCCCGAGGAACTCCTCACCCACCTGGACGACGTCGTGCTGCGGCTGTCCGCCGAAGCCTCCGCCGGCCCCGACGCCGAGGCCGACGGGGACATCGGCGCCACCTGCCTGTACGCGGTCTACGACCCGGTCGCCCGCTGCTGCACCCTGGCCCGCGCCGGGCACGTGCCGCCCGCCGTGGTCGTCGGGGACGGCAAGGCGGACCTCCTGGACCTGCCCCCCGGCCCGCCGCTGGGCCTGGGCGGTCTGCCGTTCGAGACGGCGGAGATCGACCTGCCCGAGGGCAGCCTGATCGCCCTGTACACCGACGGCCTGATCCAGGCCCGCAGCCACGACGTCGACGCGGGCCTCGCCGCACTGCGGCACGCGCTCGCCAGGCCCGCCCCCTCCCTGGAGGCGGTCTGCGACACGGTGCTCGAGACCCTGCTGCCCGAGCGGCCCGACGACGACGTCGCGCTGCTCGTCGCACGCACCCGCGCCCTGGGGGCCGACCGGGTCGCCAGCTGGGACGTGGCCGCCGACCCGGCAGCCGTCGCCCGGGTCCGCACGGACGTCTCCCGGCAGCTGACCGCCTGGGGGCTGGAGGAGTTCGACTTCGGCGCCGCACTGGTGGTCAGCGAACTGGTCACCAACGCCGTCCGCTACGGCCGCCCCCCGATCAGCCTGCGCCTCATCCTCCCGAGGCCCCCCGGCGAACGGGGAGGCGCCGCCACCCGCACCCTGCTGTGCGAGGTGTCCGACGCCAGCAGCACCAGTCCGCACCTGCGCCGCGCCCGGATCTTCGACGAGGGCGGGCGCGGCCTGCTCCTGGTCGCCCGGTTCGCCGAGCACTGGGGTACCCGCCACGCCCGGCGCGGCAAGACGGTCTGGGCCGAACTGAAGGAGTCCGCCGACCTCCCGGCCCTGGCCTTCGGCTGACGGGCCCGGCGTCGTGGCTCGGGTCGTTCGGGCGGGCGCCGGTGCGCTGCGCGGACCGGTGCAGGCGTGCCCGGAGCGGCAGTCGGCGGGCCCGGGGCCGGGTGTGCGGGTACGGCCTTGCCGCGGTCGAGGCCACCTGCCGTGAGGGCGCGTCCGCCGGATGCCGCGGCGGGTGGCGTGCCGACGGGCGGGGGCCCGGGGCCGCTGGGAGGCTGGGCCGCGGTGGCCACCGCGGTGCCGAACCCCGGTGGCACTCTCGATGGGAGAAGACGTGATCACTACGGATTTCGTACCCGGTTCCCCGTGCTGGCTGGACCTCGGCGCCCCCGACGTGGACGCGGCGGCCGCCTTCTACACCGCCGTGTTCGGCTGGGAGGCCAAGTCCTACGGCGAGGAGGCCGGCGGCTACACGGCACTGCGCAACAAGGGCAAGGTGGTGGGGGCGATCGGCCCGCTCACCGAGGAGGGCGCCCGTTCCGCCTGGATGATCTACTACAGGACCACCGACGCGGACGCCGCCGCCGAGACCGTGGAGCGGCTCGGCGGCACCGTCCGGGCCGCGCCGATGGACGCCGGCGAGGACGGCCGGATGGCCCAGTTCTCCGACCCCCAGGGCGGGCAGTTCGCCGTCTGGCAGGCCGCCGCCGAACCCGGTCTGGAGGCCGTCGACGAGCCCGGCAGCCTGTGCTGGACGGAGCTCTACACCACCGACGAGGCCGCAGCCCGCGAGTTCTACGGCACCCTCTTCGGCTGGCAGACCGAGGCCATGCCGATGCCCGGCGACGCACCGGGCACCTACTGGCTGATCACCCCCGCCGGGCTCCCCGCGGACCGCATGCACGGCGGCCTGATGCAGCTGCCGCCCGAGCACCTGACGCTCACCAAGGGCCGCCCCTACTGGCACCCGGTGTTCGCCGTGGACGACACCGACGCCGCAGCCGCCCGGGTGAAGGCCAACGGCGGCAGCCTGCAGATGGAACCCGAAGACGCCCCCGGCGTCGGCCGGCTCGCCGTCTGCGTCGACCCCAACGGCGCCGACTTCGTCCTCCTCAAGCCCTCCCCGCCCAGCTGACCCTCAGGGGTGCGGGAAACTGCGTAATTCGGATATGGACGCTTGCACAGACCGTGGCTGCCCGTTCCCGGATTGCGCAGTTCCCGCGGCTTGCCGCGGTCAGCGGCGGCCCCAGGCCGTGATCAGGCCGGGGGAGAGGTCGGCGGCGGTGCCGTCGGCGAGGGCCTGTTCGGCCACGGCCAGGGTGTTCTCGGTGACCAGTCCGGTGGTGAGCATGGCCGGGCGGGACCGCTTCCAGGTGTCGAGCCAGAAGGCGGCGATCGGGCTGCCGACGGTCAGCGGCGGCACGGTGACCTCGGCGCCGACGCCGGTCAGGCCGATGCCGGCCAGCAGCCGCGGGTACTGCGGGGTCCAGCCGACGTCGGTGCCGATGGTGGTGTGCAGGGCCCGCCACATGGCGCGCATCGCCAGCCGGTACGGGCTGTCCGGCGGGGCGGCGGTGGTGAGGTCGATCGCGTCGCCGAGGACGAGGTGGCCGCCGGGGCGGAGCAGGCCGGCCAGCCGGGCCGCGACCTGCCGGTGTTCGGGGAGGTGCATCAGGACGAAGCGGGCGTGCACCAGGTCGAAGCGGCCGGGATCGAAGTCGGGGGCGGTGACGTCGGCGGCCAGGGTGTGGAGGGTGCCGCCGGCGTGCGGTTCGAGGAAGCGGACGTCCCGGTCGACGGCCAGCACTTCGGCGACGCCGACCTCCTCGGCGAGCCAGCGTGCGACGGTGCCGGTGCCGGCACCGACCTCCAGGCAGCGGCTGCCCGGTCCGACGCCGAGGGCGAGCAGGCGGCGGCGGGTGGTGTCGTCGTAGGCGAGCGAGCCCAGGTCGATGCGCTCGCCCTCGCCGGGCCGCCAGGGCTCGAAGAGCGCCTCGCCGTACCCGCCGCCCCGTGGCTGTCCGGACTGTTGGGGCCCTGCCGGATCGACGGCCATCCCGTCCTCCCGTCCCGCAGGTGCGGAGTGCACCGTGCCGACCATTCGAGACTAGGCATTGCGGGACGCACCCGCGCTGCGGTTCGGGAGGTGCCGAGTCGACCGGCCCGCCCCGGAGGCGGGGCGGGCCGTCGGGACGGCGTGGGTCAGCCGGCCAGGCCGCGGCTGATGACCAGGCGCTGGATCTGGTTGGTGCCCTCGAAGATCTGCATGATCTTCGCCTCGCGCATGTACCGCTCGACCGGGAAGTCCCGGGTGTAGCCGTAGCCGCCGAGCACCTGGACGGCGTCGGTGGTGACCTTCATGGCGGCGTCGGTGGCGATCAGCTTGGCGACGCTGGCCTGGCGGCTGAAGGGCCGGCCCGCGTCCCGGCGTCGGGCGGCGTCGAGGTAGGTGGCGCGGGCGGAGTCGACCGCGGCGGCCATGTCGGCGAGCAGGAAGCCCAGGCCCTGGTGGTCGATGATGCGGCGGCCGAAGGTCGTCCGCTCCTTCGCGTAGGCGACGGCGGCGTCCAGCGCGGACTGGGCGAGGCCGGTGGCGCAGGCGGCGATGCCGAGGCGGCCGTTGTCCAGCGCGCTGAACGCGATCTGCAGGCCCTGGCCCTCGGTGCCGATCAGGCGGTCGGCGCCGAGCAGCGCGCCGTCCCAGTGGGCGGAGGTGGTGGGGACGGCCTGCAGGCCCATCTTGCGCTCGGGCTTGCCGAAGGTCAGGCCCTCGGTCTCGCCCGGGGCGAGGAAGCAGGAGACGCCGTGGTTGCCGGGGCCGGTGCGGGCGAACAGGGCGTAGAAGTCGGCCTTGCCGCCGTGGGTGATCCACGCCTTGGTGCCGGTGATGCGGTACCCGCCGTCGGCGGCCTCGGCCTTGCAGCCGAGCCCGGCCGCGTCGGAGCCGGCCTGCGGCTCGGAGAGGCTGTAGCCGCCGACCATCGCGCCGCCGAGCATGTCCGGCAGCCAGCGCTTCTTCTGCTCCTCGGTGCCGAAGGCGTACAGCGGGTGGCAGGCCAGGGTGTGGACGCTGGTCGCCACGGCCACGGCGGCCCAGCGCGCGGCGAGCTCCTCGAGCACCTGGAGGTAGACCTCGTACGGCTGGCCGCCGCCGCCGTACTCCTCGGGGTAGGCCAGGCCCAGCAGGCCGGCCTTGCCCAGCAGGGTGAACAGGCCCTCGGGGTAGCTCTCGTCGTTCTCGTGCTGCTCGACCCGCGTCGCCAGCTCCCGGTCGGCGATCTCGCGGGTGAGCGCGATCAAGTCCTCGGCCTCCTGGGTGGGGAGGAGCCGGTCGACGGCCATGGGAACTCCAAACGGTACTCGTTGCGGTACTTCAGTACCGCATAGAGTAGACCATAAGGCCCTGGAATACTGGACGCGTGATCGAACCCCACCCCGGCGACGCCCCGAAGCTGACCGGACGCGGCGCCGCCCGCCGGACTGAACTGTTCGAGGAATTGACCGCCCTCCTGATCGCCGAAGGCTTCGCCCAGCTGACCCTGGACGACCTGGCCGCCCGGCTGCGCTGCTCCAAGCGCACGCTGTACGGCCTCGCGGGCAGCAAGGAGCAGCTCGTCCGGGCGGCCGTGGTGCACTTCTTCAGGCGCGCCACCGTGCGCGTGGAGGGGGCACTGGCCGCCGAGAGCGACCCGGCCGAGCGGCTGGCCGCCTACCTCACCGCGGTGGCCGCCGAACTCGCCCCGGTGTCCGGGCGGTTCTTCGACGACCTGGCGGACTTCGAGCCCGCGGCCGAGGTGTACGAGCGCAACACCCGTGCGGCGGCGCGGCGCGTCCAGGAGCTGATCGACGAGGGTGTGGCCGACGGGGCCTTCCGCGAGGTGCACGTGGCCTTCGCCGCCGACGTGATCACCTCGGTGATGGTGCGGATCCAGCAGCGCCAGGTGGCCGCCGCCACCGGGCTGGCCGACGCCGACGCCTACGCCCACCTCGCCGAGCTGCTGCTGCACGGCCTCGCCCGCTGAGCGTCCGCGGGGCCGGCGGGTCGGCGGGACCTTCGGCGGCGGCCCGGGTGCGGCGGCCCGGGCGCGGTGGTGTCGCCGGAACTAGCCTGGGAGGAGGAGGCGATGGACATGCTTGCTGACGCACCACTCCTTCCCGTCATCCCGGTTGCCGACCTGGAACGGGCCAAGGCTTTCTACCGCGACACGCTGGGGCTGGCTCTCGTCGAGGAGAATCCGGCGGAGGTCACCTTCGAGTGCGGCGGCACCCGCTTCGGCATGTACGAGACGCCGTACGGCGGCCAGGCCGAGCACACCCTGGCCAGCTGGAAGGTCTCGAGCCTGGACGCCGAGATGAAGGCGCTGCGCGACCGCGGAGTCACCTTCGAGGACTACGACCTGCCCGACCTGAAGACCGTCGACGGCGTCGCGGAGGCCGAGGGGATGCGCGCCGCCTGGTTCAAGGACACCGAGGGCAACATCCTCTGCGTGACCGAGCAGACCGGCGGCTGACCGGCAGGGTGCGCAGCGGTCGGGCCGCCCGTCCGAGGGACGGCCCGACGGGCGTTCAGCGGCTGGAGGCCTCCAGTGCCTCGCGGGTGATCTGGTCGAACCTGGCGGCCATCGCCGCGGCGAGTGCCTGCGCCCCGGAGAGGGGGCGGACCATGACCGTGAGGTCGTCGATCAGGCCGTTCTCGTCGGTGTGCAGGAAGTCGCAGCCGTCGACCCGCCGGCCGTCGACCGTCGCGGTGAACGCCAGCGCATGGCCGCGGCCGTCCGGGCTCTCGAACTCCCGCACGTAGCGGAAGTCCTCGAAGACCTGCATCACCGCGCGCAGGATCGCCGCGGTGATCGCCTTGCCCGGGTACGGCTTGAAAGCGACGGGGCTGGTGAACACGACGTCCTCGGCGAGCAGCGCCTCGAGCGCGGCTGGGTCGCGCCGCTCCACGGCCTCGCGGAAGGGGTGCATCCGGTCACCTCCACAGAAACCACATACTCAAATAGTTGACTAGGTGCATCGGACACTAGGCCCCACCCCCGGCCGCTGTCCAGGGCAGCACCGGAGACGGCCCCGCGCGCGGGCTACGCTGTCCCAATGGCGTTGCGCAACGCGGTCATGGCCGCACTTCTGGAGGGCGAGGCGTCCGGGTACGACCTGGCCAAGGAGTTCGACGCGTCCGTCGCCAACTACTGGATGGCCACCCCCCAGCAGCTCTACCGGGAGCTCGAGCGGATGGAGGCCGAGGGCCTCGTCCGGGCCCGTACCGTCCAGCAGGAGCGGCGGCCCAACAAGCGCCTCTTCTCGCTCACCGAGGCCGGCCGGGAGCAGTTGCGCGTCTTCACCGCCGACCCGCTGCGCCCCGGCGCCGTCCGCGACGAACTGATGGTGAAGGTCAGGGCCGTGGACGCCGGCGACCTGGACGGCGTGCGGGCTGCGATCACCGAGCGGATCACCTGGGCCGAGGCCAAGCTCGCCCGCTACGGGCGGCTGCGGACCAGGCTCCTCGACGGGCACGGCGAGGACGAGTTCCTCGCCCGGGCCGAGCGGGTGGGCCCCTACCTCACCCTGCTGCGCGGCATCGCCTTCGAGGAGGAGAACATCCGCTGGGGGCGCCTGGCCCTCGCCGTCCTGGAACGCCGCGCGGCCGCCGTGCAGTGACCGGCGGAGAACCGGTGCCGCCTCGGCAGCCGGCCGCCACTGCCGCCAGGGGCCGTCGGGCAATCTCCCTGCCGGAACCGGTACATGACGACCTGTCGGACGAACAGTTCCGCCATGATTCCCGGATCGCGGCGCACCCGCGGCCGGCCTCCGGGAGAATCCCTCCGTGGCAGAGTTCCTCGAGTTCGAATTCGCCGACGGCCAGTCGGTCAGGCTGCGCACCTTCCCCGTGGACGGACCGGCCACCGTCGCCGACCCGGAGGGCGGACCGGTGGCCCGCCGCCCGGCACTCAGGCCTCCTCCGGGGGGCCCGGGCGCCGGGGACTGAGCCGGGTGGCTGCCTGCCTTTGCGGGGCGCCGGCCGCCGGGAGACGCTGGACGGCGGACGGCTGCCCGTCCGCCGAGTCGAGGAGGTCAAGGCGTGAGGTTCATTCAGATCATCGAGTACCGGACGAGCCGCATCGACGAGTTCAACGCCCTGCTGGACAGCTGGGTGGAGAAGAACGAGGGGAACCGTCTGGCGACGAGGGCCCTGCAGACCCGCGACCGCGACGCGGAGAACGTGTACCTGAACATCGTGGAGTTCCCCTCCTACGAGCAGGCGATGGCCAACTCCGACCGCCCGGAGACGGCGGAGTTCGCGGCGCAGGCCGCGGCGCTGTGCGACGGGCCCCCGGTGTTCCGGAACCTCGACCTGCTGAACGAACGGACCCTCCAGGACTGAACGCCGGCCGGGACGGCTGGGCCGCGGCTCAGCCGTCCCGGCCCTGCCACGTGGTCACGCACGCCTCGTTCCCCTCCGGGTCGGACAGCACCCAGAAGGCAGGGGCACGGGCCGCGGAGACCATTCGGCCCCCGGCCGCCAGCGCAGCTTCGATCCGCCGGGGCGCCTCGTCGTGCGGCACGGAAATGTCCAGGTGGATGCGGTTGCGTTGCGGGCGCGCCTCGTCCATCTGCTGGAACCAGACCGCGGGCCCGGGGCCGAGCGGGTCGATCAGCGGATCTTCCGGTCCTCCGCCGCCGGGCTCGTCGGTGTAGCCGAGGACCGCCTTCCAGAACGGCCGGATCCCGGCGATGTCCAGCGCGTCGATCCCGATCTCCACGAGCTGGACGGACCGCGGTGCCCGCGTCCCGATCCCCGGCTCCGTCCGCAGCCCCGCCCCGTGCACGGCGGCGGAGATCCGGTGCGCGAGTTCGACGTCCCGGGTGGTGACCGCCGCGTGGTCCGACGACTGCAGGGCGAGCAGCACCGTCCCGCGGCGTACGTCGACCCGGAGATGCCGATCGGCATCACTGCCGCACACCGCCACGGCCTCCGACGCCAGGGCTGTTCCCTGAGCCAGCGACCGGACCGGGACGAACGTCTGCAGAGTGCCCAGCACGTAGCGCCAGCCGTGGTCGTTGACCGCCTCGGACGCCGCCGGGCCGCTCAGTGGTTGCTCCATCCCGCCATGCTGGCAGCCCGTTCCCGCGGCCGGCGGGCCTTCGCGCAAACCCTTGAAATCCTACTAATAACTGGCCTGAGGCGCCCTGCCGCGCAGGGGCCCGCAAGGTGGTGACCGTCCGCTCCGGCCCGCCCCGTCCGGGTGGTGACCGTCTTTCGGCACCCGCCGGGACGGCGCCGGTCAGTCCTCGCACAGCTGGGAGCGGAGGGTCTCGAAGGCCCACTGCTCCCAGGCGTGCGGCGTCCAGCCGCGGTCCCGGACGAACAGCAGGTACACCTCGGTGCTGAGCAGTCCGTACAGCAGGTCCGCGGCCCGTTCGGCCGGGACTCCCGGGCGGGCGCCCGGCTTGCCGACCAGGGCCGCGGCGGCCGCCGCCTGGACGGTGAGCCGAGGGTCGTTCTCCTTCGGCCAGAGCGCGGCGACCTCGGGATCGGTCGCGCAGGCCACGCAGACCATCTCGTCGATGGCCGCCATCCGGTCGAGGATCGCCCTGGTCCCACCGACGTGCGCCCTCAGGTGCTCCTCGGCGGTCGGGGCGGCCAGCGCGTCGCGGAACCACGGCCGGTCCATGGTGGCCACCGGCTCGTCGTCGCCGGCGACGGTGACGTCCACCAGCTCCTTGAGCAGCGACCGCTTGTTGCCGAAGGTGAAGTAGATCGTCTGTACGGCGACGCCCGCCCGGTCGGCCACGTGCTGCAGCGTGGTCGCCCCGTATCCCTGCTCGGTGAACAGACCGCGCGCGGCGTCCAGCATCCGGCGCCGCGTCTCCCTTGCCTTCTCGGTCCGCCGACCGCCGCCCCTGACCTCGCTCATGGGGTGGAGCCTAGTCCGGCGATTCGCTAGAGTCCGGCTCTAGAGATTGACTCTAGTGACTGGGGGCGGGATGAGGGTTCTCGTACTGGGCGGCTACGGCGCCGTCGGCGCCAGGATCGTGGATCGGCTGCGGGCCGGCGGCGACACGGCATGGGCCGCGGGGCGCGACCCGGCGCGGGCCGACCGGGTGCTCGATCTGCGGGCGGTGCGGGACGGCGAGGGCGGGGCGTACCGGGCGGCGCTGGCCGATGCGGACGTCGTGGTCAACGCGTCGGGGGCCGAGGATCCCGCTCTCGCCGTGGCGGCCGCGGACTTCGGGACGGCGTTCGTCGACATCACCGCGAGCACGTCCTGCGTCGCCGCCCTGGAGGCGCTGGAGCCCGCCGCGCCGGTGCTGCTCAGCGTGGGGCTCGCCCCCGGGCTGAGCGGAATGCTGGCCACCGCGCTGCACGCGGCGGCACCCGGGCCGATCGACCTCGCCGTGGTCCTGGGCGCCGGTGAACGGCACGGCGCCGCGGCGACCGAGTGGAGCTACCGGCTGCTCGGCCGGCACTTCCCGGACACCCGCGGCGGCAGGCCCGTCCGCAACTACACCCGCCCGGAGGCCTTCGAGATCCCCGGACTCGGGCGACGCCGGCTGTACCGGGCGGACTTCTCCGACCAGCACACGCTGACCGCCCGTCTGGGCGCCCCCGTGCGCAGCTACTTCGGACTGGACTCCCGGGCGGCCACCGCGGCACTGGCGGTGATGACCAGGGTGCCGGGCGCGGACCGGGCGCCCCGCGGGATGCACCTGCCCGGCACGGACCGCTGGTGGGTCCTCGCCCGGGGCGCGGAGGGCGCCGCGCGGTGGGCCCACGGCCGGTCGCAGTCGCACGCGACCGCCGTGCTGGCCGTGCTGGCCGCCCGGGCCGCGACCGGTCTGGCAGCGGGCGTCCACCACCTGCCCGACGTCCTCCCGCTGGCCGACGTCCCCGAAGGCCTCGGCATCGAGTTCCGGTGAATGCCGCGGACCGGGCGGACCGGGCGGTCAGCCGGTGATGGAGAAGAAGATCGTGTCCTGGGTGTACCAGTCGATGTTCTCGGTGGCGTACTCCCACTCGGTGTGCTCGAACTCGAGCTTCTCGATCAGTTCATGGACGTCGTACGTGAAGCCGTCGTCCATCCGGTCGAGCACGGCACGGTAGGCGTCCGCCGCGGGCTTGGCCTTGGCCAGGGGGAACATGCCGATGTGCGGCCCGTCCACGGGGAAGGGGATGTGGAACGGGATCTCCTCCGGCGGGCCCGAGAACAGGTGGTCGTGCAGGAGCAGGTCGGCGCTCACGCCCAGGCGGCGCAGTTCCTCGTCGAGCAGGCCGAAGAAGGTGGAGGGCTTGGAGTACACGCCGAGTTCGGAGGGATCGGAGGCGTTGCAGTCGATGACGTGCTGGAGGGCCCGGTAGTAGGCGCCGGCCGCGTAGTCGGCGTCCGAACCCGCGTGACCGGCCACGAGGTGGTCGAGCGCATCGGGGACGGACAGGCCCCAGTCGATGCCCTGGCGGTCGAGTTCGAGCTGGCTCCTCCGTGCCATGTCGCGCATCATGCCGAGGACGCGTTGCTGGTCCGGCGTCAGGCGGTCGGCGGCCCCGAGGAATCCCAGGACGTCGGCTTTGTCGGCAGTGCTGTACGAAATGATCCGGCTCATGATCGCTATGGTGCCGGCCGTCGCTGACACCGGCACAGGTCCCGTGCCGCCGCGGCCGGGACGCGGCCGGTCCGGGGCGGTGCGCTGCCGGTCGAGTCGGGTGGGCCGGGTGTCAGGGCCAGGGCGTGCCGTCGTCCGCGGTGTCCTGGTCGCCGAGGTTGTCGAGGTCCTGCTCCGTCACCACGTGCACGGCCGCTTCCTCCGCGCCGGCCGCGCCGGCGTCGATGCCCACGTCGGCGGCGTAGAGCCCCGTCGTCCTCGGGTGGGCTCCTTCGTCGGGGGCGACCAGGCGCCCGGCCCGCACGGTGCCCGCCTCGGGGTCGACCGGCTCGCCGTCGCCGTCGGCCAGGTCGCCGATGCGATCGCCCGGGTCCGGGTCCTGGTCGGGGAGCTCGCGGGCCAGCCGCTCGTCGAGCGACTCGCGGTCGCGCTGCTCCCCGGCCGTGGTTCCGGCCTGCTGGACGCCGAGCGGTCTCTCGGGCGGTGACCAGCCCTCGTCGAGGAGCTCGTCGTAGGTCCGCTCGTCGAGCGCGTTCTGCAGGTCCAACGCGGATGCGTCGGCCTGCTCGCCGCTGCTGTCCGCGGGCTGGTAGACCTCGTCCCCCCTGCCACTGTCGCTCATCACGGCCTCCCGATCGTCTCTGTCCCCCTTCCCCCTGGTGGGCGCGTGTACCCGCATCCACCGAGGACACCCGTGCCGGAAAGGCGGGGCGCGGCGTCGGGGGAGGGGCTCCGGACACGGCGAGTGAGCCCCCGGAGGCGGCCCGTACCCGATCGCACCGGCCGGCGCCGCCTCCGGGCCTGCCGCCACCCGGGTGACATGTGCGTCTGGTCGCATCGCTCCTTGCTAAAATACTAGGACGTCCTACTATCTTCCCGAGTAGTCTCACCGAACCGATTGAGGGCCTCCATGAGTGACCTGCACCGTCCCGTGCACCCCGTCCGACTGGTCACCGCGTCGGCACTGTTCGACGGGCACGACGCGTCGATCAACATCATGCGGCGGATCTTCCAGTCCCAGGGCGCCGAGGTCATCCACCTCGGGCACAACCGGTCCGTGCAGGAGGTCGTGGACGCCGCGCTCGAGGAGGACGCCCACGGCGTGGCCGTCTCGTCCTACCAGGGCGGTCACGTGGAGTACTTCGAGTACCTCGTCGACCGGCTGCGCGAGGCCGGGGCCGAGCACATCCGCGTGGTCGGCGGCGGCGGGGGCGTGATCGTGCCCGAGGAGATCGCCCGGCTGCGCAGCAGCGGCGTGACGATCTTCTCGCCCGAGGACGGCCAGCGGATGGGCCTGGCCGGCATGGTCAACTCGGTGGTGAAGGACTGCGACTTCGACCTGTGGGACGGCCGGTCGGCCGACGTGGACGCGCTGCTCGCCGGCGACCGGTTCGCGATCGCCCGCAGCATCACCGGCGCGGAGCTGGGCAAGCTGCCCGCGGATTTCCTGGAGCGGGCGCGCGCCGCCGCCGCAGCACGGGTGACCCCGGTCCTGGGCATCACCGGCACCGGCGGCTCCGGCAAGTCCTCACTGACCGACGAGCTGGTCCGCAGGTTCCGCGTCGACCAGCAGGACAAGCTGCGGATCGCGGTCATCGCGGTCGACCCGACCCGGCGCCGCGGCGGCGGCGCGCTGCTGGGCGACCGGATCCGGATGAACTCCCTGGACGGGAGCCGGGTCTTCTTCCGCAGCCTGGCCACCCGCGGCAGCCACGAGCTGCCCGAGCACCTGTCCGACGTGCTCGACGTCGTCAAGGCCGCCGGCTTCGACCTGGTGATCGTCGAGACGCCCGGCATCGGCCAGGGCGACGCCGCCATCGTGCCCTTCGTCGACACCTCGCTGTACGTGATGACGCCGGAGTTCGGCGCCGCCTCCCAGCTCGAGAAGATCGACATGCTCGACTTCGCCGACGTCGTCGCCATCAACAAGTTCGAGCGCCGCGGCGCCAAGGACGCCCTGCGCGACGTGGGCCGCCAGCTGGTCCGCAACCGCGAGGCGTTCGGCATGCGGCCCGAGGACATGCCGGTGTTCGGCACCTCCGCGGCCACCTTCAACGACGACGGGGTCACCGCGCTCTACCAGAGCCTGAAGACCGCTCTCGCCGAGCACGGGCTGCCGCTGACCGAGGGCGCCCTGCCGGAGGTCTCCGTACGCCACTCCTCCGGCATCCGCCAGGTCGTCCCCGCCGAGCGGGTGCGCTACCTCGCCGAGATCACCGAGACGGTCCGCGGCTACCACGCCGAGACCGAGCGGCTCACCGAGGCGGCCCGGTCGGTGCAGCGCCTGGACGTGGTCCGCGGCCAGCTCGCCGGCGCCGGCCACGACGCGGCGAACGTCGAGGCACTGCTGTCGACCGCCCGCAAGCAGCTCCCGCACGAGGTCACCGAGCAGATCGAGAACTGGCCGGCCGTGGTGGCCTCCTACTCGGGCGACGAGCAGGTCGTCGTCGTCCGGGACAAGGAGATCCGCACCAAGCTGACCCGCGAGTCCCTGTCGGGCAACCGGATCCCGCGCGTGGCGCTGCCCCGGTTCACCGACCACGGCGAACTGGTGGGCTTCTGGCGCCGTGAGAACCTGCCCGGGCTCTTCCCGTTCACCGCGGGCGTGTTCCCGTTCAAGCGGGACGGCGAGGACCCGGCCCGCATGTTCGCGGGCGAGGGCGACCCGTTCCGCACCAACCGCCGGTTCAAGCTGCTCTCCGAGGGACAGCCCGCCACCCGGCTGTCCACCGCCTTCGACTCGGTCACCCTCTACGGCCGCGACCCCGACGAGCGCCCCGACATCTACGGCAAGGTCGGCACCTCCGGCGTCTCGGTCGCGACCCTGGCGGACATGAAGGCGCTCTACGACGGCTTCGACCTCGCCGCGCCCACCACCTCGGTGTCCATGACCATCAACGGTCCGGCGCCCACCGTCCTGGCGTTCTTCCTCAACACCGTGATCGACCAGCAGACCGAGGCCTTCCGTGCCGCCGAGGGCCGAGACCCGTCGGCCGAGGAGGCGGCCGGGCTGCGTGCGCACGCGCTGGCGAACGTCCGCGGGACGGTGCAGGCGGACATCCTCAAGGAGGACCAGGGCCAGAACACCTGCCTGTTCTCGACCGAGTTCTCGCTGCGGATGATGGCCGACATCCAGGAGTGGTTCATCGCCAACAAGGTCCGCAACTTCTACTCCGTCTCCATCTCCGGCTACCACATCGCCGAAGCCGGCGCGAACCCGATCAGCCAGCTCGCCTTCACCCTCGCCAACGGCTTCACCTACGTCGAGGCGTACCTGGCCCGCGGCATGCACATCGACGACTTCGCGCCCAACCTGTCGTTCTTCTTCTCCAACGGCATGGACCCGGAGTACTCGGTGCTCGGCCGGGTCGCCCGGCGGATCTGGGCCGTCGCGATGAAGCAGAAGTACGGCGGCAACGAGCGCTCCCAGAAGCTGAAGTACCACGTGCAGACCTCGGGCCGCTCGCTGCACGCCCAGGAGATGGACTTCAACGACATCCGCACCACCCTGCAGGCGCTGATCGCCATCTACGACAACGCCAACTCGCTGCACACCAACGCCTACGACGAGGCCGTCACCACCCCCTCCGAGGAGTCGGTGCGCCGGGCGCTGGCCATCCAGCTCATCATCAACCGCGAGTGGGGCCTCGCCATGAACGAGAACCCCCTGCAGGGCTCGTTCGTCATCGACCAGCTCACCGACCTCGTCGAGGAGGCGGTGCTCGCCGAGTTCGACCGCATCAACGAGCGCGGCGGCGTGCTCGGCGCCATGGAGACCGGCTACCAGCGCGGCCGCATCCAGGACGAGTCGATGCTGTACGAGCAGCGCAAGCACGACGGCAGCCTGCCCATCATCGGCGTCAACACCTTCCGCCGTCCCGGCGGCGACGGCGAGCCCCAGCAGCTGGAGCTCGCCCGCGCCACCACGGCCGAGAAGGAGTCCCAGCTGCAGCGCGTCCGCGACTACCAGCGAGGGCACGGCGCGGAGGCCGCGGAGGCGATCGCCCGGCTGAAGACGGCCGCCATCAGCGGCGAGAACGTCTTCGAGGTCCTCATGGACGCCGCCCGGGTCTGCTCCCTGCAGCAGGTCACCGAGGCCTTCTTCGAGGTCGGCGGCCAGTACCGCAGGAACGTGTGAGGCACACCGACGGCAGCGCCTGACCGGGCGGGGGGGGGGGGGCCCCCCGGCGCGGCCCCCCCGCGGGGCCCGGCGCGGCGCGGCGCGCCGCGCCCCGCCCGGGGGCGCGGGGGGCCCCG
>NZ_JBFAXX010000105.1:0-17464 GCF_040680995.1 Kitasatospora sp. NPDC051914 | reverse complement strand
CGGCCCGCGCCCTGGCCTCGGACGCCGCCGCCTACGTCCACGGCACCGTCCTCCCCGTCGACGGCGGATGGCCGGGCCGATGAGCCGGCATCCGGTACTTCGACACGGCACCGCACCACGGGCTCGGCCGCGCCCGGCCGATCGGCGAGGTCCGTGCGGCGCACGGCACGACGTCTCCGCAGCAGCGGTCGCGTGCCCGTGCAGCCGCCCCAGTATCATCAACGTCACCCTCGGCTGGGACGATCTCCGCGCCCGGGAACTCATCAGGTCGGACGTGCCTGCGGCTGACAGGCCCGGAAGGAGTGCGCGGTGTCTCTGACGGACAAGGCGATCGCGCAGATCCGGGAGCTGATCCGCAGCGGAGCGCTGCCACCGGGCTCGAAGCTCCCGCCGGAGCAGGAGCTGGCCGCCCAGCTCGGTCTCTCCCGCAACCTCGCCCGGGAGGCCGTCAAGGCGCTGGCCGTCGCCCGGGTCCTGGAGGTCCGTCGGGGCGACGGCACCTACGTGACCAGCCTGCAGCCGAGCCTGCTCCTGGAGGGGCTCGGCGGCGCGGTGGAGCTGCTGCAGGGCGACTCCGCCGCGGTGCAGGACCTCTTCGAGGTGCGGCGGCTGCTGGAGCCGGTCGCCACCGCGCTGGCCGCCACCCGGATCTCGGACGAGCAGCTGGCCGAGGTCGAGCGGCACCTGGAGGCCATGCGCGCAGCCCGTGACGACGTGGAACTGCTCAACGCCCACGACGCCGCGTTCCACCGCGCCGTCATCGCGGCCACCGGCAACGAGACCCTGCTCACGCTTCTGGAGGGCATCTCCGGGCGTACGCTGCGCGCCCGCACCTGGCGCGGTCTGGTCGACGCCCAGGCCTCGGCGCGGACCATCGCCGAGCACGAGGCGATCTTCCGGGCGCTGTCGATCCGCGACGCCTCCCTCAGCCAAGCCGCCGCGTTGATGCACGTCAGCAACATCGCCCTGTGGCTGAGCGAGCACCTGCATTCCGGAGAAGCCCTCCCCTGGGCGTGAAAGCCCGGAAGTGACCCGGTCGGCCGCTGGGTCAGCGGACCGCGTGCGCGACGGCGGCCCCCTCGCGCACGAAGACGGGAATGCGCTCCAGTGGGGCGTCGGCGTCGAGCGTCGTGCCGCCTTCGGACACCCCTCCGCCGGCCGGGTCCAGCCAGCGTGCTCCGGACGGCAGGTACACCTGGCGGGTGCGCGCGCCTGCCCGGTACACGGGTGCCACCAGGAGGTCGGGGCCGAGCAGGAACTGGTCGTCGACGTCCCAGGCGTGCCGGTCCTCGGGGAAGTCGAGGAACAGCGGGCGCATCGGAGGGGTGCCGGTGCGGTGCGCCTCCTCGGACAGCGCGCGCAGGTACGGGCGCAGCCGCTCGCGCAGCAGCAGGTGGTCGCGGAGGATGCCGTATGCCTGCTCGCCGTACGACCAGACCTCGTTCGGCCCGCCGGTCATGTCCGTCGAGAAGGCCGGGTGGTTGGGCACGCGGTCGCCGTGCAGCCGCATGACGGGGCTGAAGGTGCCGTACTGGAACCACCGGATCAGCAGTTCGCGGTACGCGGGATCGTCCGGGTCGCCGCCGAAGAAGCCGCCGATGTCGGTGTTCCACCAGGGGATGCCGCTCATCGCGACGTTCAGGCCGGCCCTGATCTGGCGGGCGAGGGAGTCGAAGGTGGTCGGGATGTCGCCCGACCACAGCAGGGCCCCATGGGCCTGGCTGCCCGCCCAGGCGGAGCGGATCAGCGACAGCGGCCGGTCCTCCCCCGCCGCACGCAGGCCGTCGGCCACCGCGCGGGCGTGCTCCAGCGGGTAGAGGTTCGCCGCCTCGGCGGCCGGCCCGGCGGCGTAGACGGCGCGCCCGGCGAGGTCCGGGGGAAGGTCGGGTTCGCAGGCGTCCAGCCAGAAGCAGGCCACCCCGTGCGAACGGTAGTTGTCGTTCAGCCGCTGCCACAGGGCGGAGCGTGCCGCGGGGCCGGTGGCGTCGTAGTACGCCATCGGCCGGATCAGCTCGTCCCCGCTGTACCGGGACGGCCACGGGAAGGTGAGCAGGCCGCCGGCCGCGTCCCGGACGAGGTGTCCGGCCGAGCGGAGCTCGTCGTAGGTGTCGCTGCCGGGCTCGACGGTGGGCCACACCGAGACGGCGAGCTTCACTCCGAGGCCCTCCAACTCCTCCACCATGGCCGAGGGATCGGGCCACTCGCTCTGCTCGAAGCGCCAGTCGCCCATCCGGGGCCAGTGGAAGAAGTCGCAGACGATGACGGACAGCGGCAGTCCGCGTGCCTGGTACTCCCTTGCCACGGACAGGAGTTCGTCCTGAGTGCGGTAGCGCAGCTTCGACTGCCAGAAGCCGGACGCCCACTCGGGGAGCAGCGGCGGTCGTCCGGTGGCCAGGGTGTAGGCGTCCAGGATCTGGGCCGGGGTGTCGCCGGCGGTGATCCAGTAGTCGATGCGCCCGCCGCCGTCGGCGGTCCACCGGGTGAGGTCGGCGCCCAGTTCGACCCGGCCGGTGGCGGGGTTGTTCCACAGCAGCCCGTAGCCGCGCGAGGAGTGCAGAAAGGGTACGGCCGCGACGGTGTTGCTCTGGACGAGGTCGACCCCACAGCCCTTCTGGTCCAGGCGCCCGTTCGGGTGCTGCCCCAGGCCGTGCAGCCGCTCGCCGTCGTACGCCTCGAAGGCCTGTTCCGTCCGGCCGTCCGCCGCGTGCAGACGAGCCCCGGCGTGGTGCGCCGACGGGCGCTTCTCAGCCAGGAGTTCGTGCCCCGAGTCGGCGTGGCAGAACCGCAGCCGGCCGTCCGCCGAGGCCTCGACCCCGATGCGGCCGTTGACCAGGCGGGCGGTGCCGCCGTCCGAGACGGAGAGTTCGGCTCGCGGGGAGGGCGGGGGCGCCCCCAGCGCGCCGGGGGCAGCTGGGTCGACGGTCCCGGCCGAGGCCCTGACCCGGACGGCATGCGCACCCCAGGGCTCGATGCGGAGGACCTCTTCGGCGGTGTGGCGCTCCAGGCCGCCGGCGCGGATGCTGTACGACAAGACGGTTCCCCTGTTCTTCTCGATCTCCGCAGCAGGAGCGACGACCCGGGGCCGGCGGTGGAGTCGGCGGACATCCGGCGGCAGAACGCGAGGTGGCTGTCCCCGTGGCCGCGCGGGGTGGACTCCACGACCGGCAGCGGGGCCGGGTGGAGCCGGCGGCGCACCGCTCGACGCCGGAGCGCCTGGCCTGAAGTCCGGTCGCGTGCCCGCAGTCTAACCGGACATCAGGCCGCCGCCGGGCCCGATGCCGCCGCCGGGACCGGCTCGGCGGCGGGGTCGCCCCGGACGCCCGCCCGCGGTCGATCAGCCCGGTGGCTCCGGCCTGCCCGGCCTCACCAGGGCGAATGAGGGATGCCGCCCGGCCCGGCCTGGGGGCAGTGACCCCGGCGAGGACTGGCCGCCTTCGGCCACCGCGCAGGCCTGCGGCGTCAGCGCCTCCCGCTCGGGACATGCTCCACGTGATGTTGAGGATTGACGAGAGCAGCGTGAGCGCTGGATGAGTACTACTCATGACCGTCTGCATGTACACATCCGACGCGACACGACCTGCGAATCAGCCTCATGACCTGCTGTTATCTCCGGCCGACCCCATAGGCCCACATGTCAGGCGTATTTCAGCGATGAAAAATAGGGATGTCTATCGTCTTGACAGTGGCGCCAGTCCGGCTCGATAAATGCAACTCATAAGCCACCGGGGCTTGGAGGAGGAACACCACAGATGAGACCCCGACGGATCGGTGCGGTGACGGTCAAGGCGATGGCAGCGGCAGCCGTCGCCCTCGCGGCCACGCTGCCCGCCCAACCCGCCTACGCGGCCGCGACGAACTTCTACGTCGACCCCGTCAACGGCAACGACAGCAACTCCGGCACCAGCACCGCATCAGCGTTCAGGACCGTCCAGGCCGCCCAGAACGCGGTCCGGGCGATCAACGCGAACATGGCCGACGACATCGTCGTGAACCTGCGCGGAGGCACCTACACCCTCACCGGTCCCGTCACCTTCGGTACCGCCGACTCGGGCACCAACGGCCACACGGTCGTCTACCAGGCGTACAACGGTGAGACGCCGGTGATCAGCGGCGGCAAGCAGATCACCGGCTGGACCGCGACGGCCAACGGCGAGTACAAGGCGTCCATCGGCTCCACCAACTTCCGGCAGCTGTACGTCAACGGGGTCCGCGCGACCCGGGCCCGCTACCCCGACGCCGGCACCGACTTCCAGCTGCAAGGCAGCGACAAGACCAACAAGCTGCTGAAGGTGCTCAGCTCGCAGGTCTCCACCTGGTCCAACCTCAACCAGGTCGAGATGATGCTGGAGACGCAGTGGGGCGAGAACTACCTGCGGCTGAAGTCGATCAGCACCTCGGGCGGCACCGCCAACGTGTCCATCCAGGACCACGAGGCGGGCATCCTGTTCCAGCGCCCGTGGCCGCAGCTCGCCGACGGCTCCCCGCTGCACTTCGAGAACGCCCACGAGTTCCTCAACGAGCCGGGCGAGTTCTACGTCGACACGGCCGCGCAGACCGTCTACTACAAGCCCCGCCCGGGCGAGGACATGTCCACGGCCGCCGCGCAGGCGCCGACCGTCCAGACGCTCTTCGACGTCAAGGGCACCAGCCTCAACAGCCCTGCCCACGACCTGCGGTTCTCCGGGATCACCTTCGCCCGGACCACCTGGATGGAACCGACCAACAACGGCTACCTCAACGGCCAGGGCGGCAACTACAACATCTCGGCCGACACCAACAACAACCAGTACGTCGGTCGTCCACCGGCCGGTGTCCAGGCCGCCTACGCCGATCGCGTCTCCTTCACCGACAACACCTTCACGCAGATGGGCTCCACCGCCCTCGACCTGTCCCACGGCGTCCACGACAGCAGCGCCATCGGCAACCACCTCTACGACATCGCCGGCAACGGCATCATGGTCGGCAAGTTCTCCGACCCGACCGTGGAGTTCCACACCGTCTACAACCCGCCCACCACGCCGGCCGGTGAGGACGCCCGCGAGGTGGTCAAGAACGTCACCGTCAAGAACAACCTGATCACCCGGATCGGTCAGGACTACCTCGGAACGGCGGGCGTCAACGCGGGCTTCGTCAACAGCACCACCATCGACCACAACGACATCTCCGACACTCCGTGGGCCGGCATCTCGCTCGGCTGGGGCTGGCAGTCGGCGGCCAACGCCGAAGGCAACAACAGCGTCAGCTACAACCGGATCGGCAACGTGATGAACCGGCTCTGCGACTCCGCCGCCATCTACCACCTCTCGAACGACCCGGGCACGGTCTTCAACGGCAACTACATCCACGACGTGGTGCGAGGCCCGGCCGCCTGCGGCTCGGCCGTGGCCGGCCTCTACACGGACGAGGGGTCGGACAACATGACCCTCTCGAACAACGTCCTGTCGCACACCGACGGATTCATCAACCAGAACCGCAACGGCTCCAACGTCACGCTCACCAACAACACCACGTCCGGCGACACGGTCATCAAGGCCTCCGGCCTGGAGTCCGCGTACCAGTGGATGACCGCGCGGCCCAACCTCGCCCACAACAAGCCGGCGTCCTCATCGTCGGTCTACGGCACCGGTACGGAGCCCTCGAAGGCGGTCGACAACAACGGCGCGACCGGCTGGTCCCCGACCGGCAGCGACACCTCGGCCTGGTGGCAGGTCGACCTTGGTCAGTCCTACCAGCTCGGCCAGTTCGCTCTGACCACCCGTCAGGACCTGGACCAGTCCGCGACCCGCGGCAACTTCGAGGTCCGGGGCTCCAACGACCCGAACTTCGGCAGCTACACCGTCCTGGGACGCCAGACGAGCACCCTGCCGCTCGCCGCGACGCTCACCGGCGACATCGACGTCCGGCAGGCCTTCCGCTACGTGCGGGTCGCCAAGACGGACGGCGCGTACTTCTACATCACCGACTTCAGCGTCCAGCAGAGCGGCGGCGCGCAGGCGGCCTCGACCGGCACCCCGAACACCAACCCGTCGACCTACTACACGATCAAGAACGTGAACAGCGGTGAGGTGATGGACGTTTACGGCGGGTCGACCGCGGACGGCACGAGCATCATCCAGTGGCCGAGCAGCGGCGGCGCCAACCAGCAGTGGAACATCGTTCCGGTCAGCGGCCAGCTCTTCAAGATCGTGAGCCGGAACAGCGGCAAGGTCCTCGACATGAACTACTCCAGCCACTGGAGGGGGACCGCGGTCCTTCAGTACACCTACAACGGCGGCAACAACCAGCTGTGGTACTTCGAGCAGACCAGTGGCGGCTACCTCATCCGCAACTACGAGAGCCGGCAGGTCCTGGAGGTGACCGGCGCGTCGACCGCGAACGCAGCCGTCATCGACCAGTCGATGCCCCTGAACCAGCCGCACCAGGCCTGGACCATCCAGTAATCCGGGTGACGACCCCCTGAACCGCAGACCGTGAGGCCGGAAAGCGCTGCTCTCCGGCCTCACCGTTCGGCTGCTGCGACACGGAGAAGAGGAAACCTGCATGCGCACGTTACGGGCACTGACCCTGATCGCGCTCGTCACCGCCGTTCTCGGGGTGACTGCCTCCGGCGCGCCCCCCGCCTCCGCCGCCACCGATACCCCCCTGCGGGTCATGCCGCTGGGCGACTCGATCACCTGGGGTCTGGGGAGCAGCACCGGCAACGGCTACCGAGGCCCGCTGTGGGACGCGCTCACGGCCGACGGCCATCCGCTGGACTTCGTCGGCACAGTGCGGGGCGGTTCGATGTCCGACGCCGACAACGAGGGCCACTCCGGCTACCGCATCGACCAGATCGCCGCACTCGCCGACGCCTCGCTGACCCGCTACCGGCCCAACGTCGTGACGCTGGAGATCGGCACCAACGACCTCAACGGGAACTATCAGCCTTCCACCGCCGCCGCCCGGCTGAGGTCACTGGTCGACCGGATCACCGCCGATGTCCCCGACGCGACCGTCCTGGTGGCCTCCCTGGTGGTGTCCACCAGCAGCACGGAGGAGCAGTACCGGGCCGCGTACAACCAGGCCGTCCCGCAGATCGTGAGCGATGCACAGGCCGCCGGCAAGCACGTCGGATACGTCGACATGAGCAGTCTCACCCCGGCCGACCTGGCGGACTCCCTGCACCCCGACGACGTCGGCTACCGGAAGATGGCCGACGCCTTCCGCCGCGGCATCCAGGCCGCGGACAGCGCCGGGTGGCTGAGGTATCCGGCCCCCGCCGCCGCACCCGTCCGCTCCGACCTCGCCGGGAAGTGCCTGGACGTCAACGGCGCCGGTACCGCCGACGGGACCGCCGTCCAGACCTGGGGCTGCAGCGGCAGCCCGAACCAACTGTGGTCGGCCTACACCGACGGGACCCTTCGCTCGATGGGAAAGTGCCTCGACGCCGCGGGCCGCGGCACGGCCAACGGCACCAAGGTGCAGCTCTGGGCCTGCAACGGCGGCACCAACCAGGTCTGGCAGTCCTACAACGGGGGCTACCGCAACCCCTTCTCCGGCCGCTGCCTCGACGTTCCGGGCGCCTCCACGACCGACGGGACGCAGCTCCAGCTGTGGGACTGCCACGGCGGCTCCAACCAGCGCTGGACCACTCTGACCGCCGGATGACACCCGTTCCCGCGCGCCGGCGGCGTCACTGCCCGGACGGACCGAGGACCGAGCCGGCTTCGCCGAGGGTGCCGCGGAGCCACTGTTCGACGCCGGCGACGTGGACGGTGGCCCAGGCGTGGGCGAGGTCGGGGCGGCGGCCGGCGATGGCGTCGAGGATGTCGCGGTGCTGCTGGCGGGTGCGTTCGACCGCGCCCTCCTCGGTCAGTCCGCGCCAGACCCGGGCGCGCCGGGTCGGACCGTACAGGCCGTCGATCAGCGAGGACAGGACGCCGTTGCCGGAGCCGGCCGCAATCCTGCGGTGGAACTCCAGGTCGTTGTCGATGAGTTCCTCGAGCGAGGCGTCCGCGCCCAGGCCGGCCAGCACCTCCTCGAGGGCGGCGATCTCCTCGTCGGACATCCGGTCGGCGGCGATCGCCGTGGCGGCGGGCTCCAGGATGCGGCGGACCTCCAGGAACTCCAGGACCGTGTCGTCCTGGTGGAAGTCGACGATGAAGCCCAGCGTGTCCAGCAGGACGTCGGGCTCCAGGCTGGTCACGTAGGTGCCGTCGCCCTGGCGGACGTCGAGGACCCTGATGACCGACAGCGCCTTGACCGCCTCCCGCAGGGAGCTGCGCGAGAGGCCGAGGCGCTCGGCGAGGTCGGCCTCCTTCGGAAGCCGCTCGCCGGGGCGCAGTTCGCCGCTCACGATCATGGCCTTGATCTTCTCGATCGCTTCGTCGGTGACTGGCACGGTCGCCTTCCTGGTCATTCGGTCCCTGCAGCATAGAGGCCCGGTCCGACCACGATGACGTCCAGGGTTCGGGGGCCGTGCACGCCTTCGACGCGGTTCAGTTCGATGTCGCTGGTGGCGGACGGGCCGGAGACGAAGGTCAGCGGGCGGGCGGGGTCGAGGCGGGCGAGGGCGTCGGGGAGGTCCTCGGCGATCTGCTCGGCATCCACGATGCACAGGTGGTGGTCGGGGACGAGGGTGAGGGCGCGCCGGCCCTGGCCTGGGCCCGTGTCCAGGACGATGGTCCCGGTGACGGCGATGCCGACGGCGGCGAGGGTGATCGCGCCGTCCAGGGTGTCGAGCGCGGGGACGTCCAGCGGCTCGGGGTGCCACTCCCAGGTGCCGGGCGGCAGCAGTTCGACGGGGAAGCCGCCCGGCAGGGCGAGCCGCCGGGCGCCGCGCGCGGTGAGCCTGGCAGCGATGGTGTCCGACAGCCCGGCCCGGTCGGTCCGGGTGACGGTGGCGCGGTAGTCCGCGACCCGCTCGGCGAACAGCGCGACCCGGTCCTCGCCGGGCCCGAGGTGGCTGCGCCGGTAGTCGCGCGGGACAGGGACATCCTGCGGCTGCTCCTCGGACGGCACGTCGGCGAGTGCGGCGCGGATCCGGCCGAGGACGGTCTCACGGCTGCTCATGGCTGCCCTCCTTGTTCTTGCGCCACCACTGACGGAAGGACTCGGTCGGCGGCTGCGGGGTGTCGCGGCTGTCGGACCAGCCGTGCAGCGGTCCGGGCAGCCGGCCGATCCGGCCGTCGCGGGCGAGGACGCGGCCGCCGAGGGCGGCGGCCTTCTGCGCGGCGCCCAGCAGGCGCGGGGAGTCGAGCACGACGGCGGCCGCCTTCATCGCCAGCGCCTCCGCCGACCTGCCCTTCGCCTCCACCACCTCGGCCCGCAGGTGGGCCAGCACCTCCGGGATGTTGATCTTCACGGGGCAGGCGTCGTAACAGGCCCCGCACAGCGTGGAGGCGAACGGCAGCGAGGCGGCCGCCTCGACGCCGACCAGCTGCGGGGTGAGGACGGCGCCGATCGGCCCGGGGTAGACCGAGCCGTAGGCGTGGCCGCCGGTGCGCTCGTACACCGGGCAGACGTTGAGGCAGGCGGAGCAGCGGATGCAGGCGAGCGCCCGGCGGCCGCCCTGGTCGGCGAGGGTGTCGGTGCGGCCGTTGTCCAGCAGCACCAGGTGGAACGCCTGCGGGCCGTCGCCGTCGGTGGTGCCGGTCCAGGTGGAGGTGTAGGGGTTCATCCGCTCGCCGGTGGAGGAGCGGGGCAGCAGTTGGAGGAACACCTCCAGGTCGGACCAGGTGGGGACGACCTTCTCGATGCCCATCACGGTGATCAGGGTCTCCGGCAGGGTCAGGCACATCCGGCCGTTGCCCTCCGACTCCACCACCACGACCGTCCCCGTGTCGGCGACGGCGAAGTTGGCGCCCGAGACGGCGACCTTGGCGCGCAGGAACTTCTCCCGCAGGTGCTGCCGGGCGGCTTCGGCCAGGGCGGCGGGCTCGTCGGTCAGCCCGTCGGGGGCGGGGCGGCCCCAGCTGCCCATCTCGGCGGTGAACAGGTCGCGGATCTCGCCACGGTTCTTGTGGATGGCCGGGACCAGGATGTGCGAGGGCCGGTCGTCGCCGAGCTGGACGATCAGTTCGGCGAGGTCGGTCTCGTAGGCGGTGATCCCGGCCTCGGCCAGGTGCTCGTTGAGGCCGATCTCCTGGGTGGCCATCGATTTGATCTTGACCACCTCGCTCTCCCCGGTGGCGCGGACCAGCTCGGTGACGATCCGGTTGGCCTCGTCCGCGTCGGCGGCCCAGTGCACGGTGCCGCCGGCCGCGGTGACCGACTCCTCCAACTGCAGCAGACAGCGGTCGAGATGGCGCGCAGTCCGGCGTTTGATCGCGGCGGCGGACTCGCGCAGCGCCTCCCAGTCGTCCAGTTCCGAGGCGACCGCGAGGCGCTTGTCGCGGATGGTCGTGGTGGCGCGCTTCAGATTGGCCCGCAGCCGACCGTCCTTCAGCGCCTCGCGCGCCGCTTCGGGGAAGGACGGCGAGCCGAGCCAGACCACCCCCTGCCCGGTCATCGCACTCCTCCCTCGGTGGCGGCGAGGATCTCCGCCAGGTGCATGGTGCGCACACCGCTGCCCTGCCGGGACAGACCACCGCCGATGTGCATCAGGCAGGAGTTGTCGGCGGCGCACAGCACCTCGGCGCCGGTGGACAGCACTCCGTCCGCCTTGTCGGCGAGCATCGCGCCGGAGGTGTCGGCGTTCTTGACGGCGAAGGTGCCGCCGAACCCGCAGCACGAGTCTGGAGCCGGGAGGTCGACCAGGTCGATGCCCTTGACCGCCCGCAGCAGCTCCAACGGCCGCTCGCCGAGCCGCAGTCCGCGCAGCGAGTGGCAGGTGGGGTGGTAGGTGACCCGGTGCGGGAAGAACGCTCCCACATCGGTGACCCGCAGGACGTCGGTCAGGAACTCGGTGAACTCGTAAACCCGGGGCACCAGTTCAGCGACCTGCTGCTGGAGCTCGGCGCGGCCGTGGTCCGCCGCGAGCACCGGGTGGTTCTCGCGGACCATGCCCGCGCAGGACGCCGACGGGGTGATGACCGCGTCGTACTCGCCGAAGACCCGGGCGAAGCGCTCCACCAGGGGGACGGCGTCGGGCCGGTAGCCGGTGTTGAAGTGCATCTGCCCGCAGCAGGTCTGCTCCTGCGGGAAGTCGACCTGGTGGCCGAGCCGTTCGAGGACCTCGACCACGGCCTTCCCGGTGCCGGGGAACATGGTGTCGTTGAAGCAGGTGATGAACAGGGCGATCCGCATCAGCCCGTCTCCCCGGGGGCCGGTACGTCCGCGGACAGCAGTCCGCGCTCCTTCAGCTCCGCCCACAGTACGCCGGGCACCGGGTGCTGGAGCATCGCCGCGGCGTCCCGGACCTCCGCGGCACTGCGGGTGCCGACCAGCACGCTCGCGACGGCCGGGTGCCCGAACGGGAAGCGCAGCGCGGCGGCCCGCAGCGGCACCCCGTGCCGCTCGCAGACCTCCTTCAACTCCAGCGCTCGGCCGAGCAGTTCATCCGGTGCCGCGGCGTAGTCGAAGGTCGCGCCGGGCCTCGGGTCGGCGAGCAGGCCCGAGTTGAAGACGCCGCCGACCACCACGCCCACGCCGCGCTGCTCCGCCAGCGGCAGCAGTTCGGCCAGGCCGCGCTGGTCGAGCAGGCTGTAGCGGCCGGCCAGCAGCACCGCGTCGATGTCGGTCTCGCGGACGAACCGGGTCAGTGCCTCGGCCTGGTTCATGCCGACGCCGATCGCACCGACCACGCCCTCGGCGCGAAGTCGTTCCAGCTCCGGGTAGGCCTCGCCGACGGCCTGGTCGAGATGGTCGTCGGGGTCGTGCAGGTAGGCGATGTCGATCCGGTCCAGGCCGAGCCGGTTGAGGCTGTCCTCGATGGAGTGGCGCACGCCCTCGGCGCCGAAGTCCCAGACCCGGCGGTGGGTGGCGGGGACGGCGAAGCCGTTGGCGAGGTCGTCGCCGCCGAGGGCGGCCGGCTCCAGCAGCCGGCCGACCTTGGTGGAGATGACGTACTCGTCGCGGGGCAGGCCGTGCAGGGCGTCGCCCAGACGCCGTTCGGACAGGCCGAGGCCGTAGTGCGGGGCGGTGTCGAAGTAGCGGACACCGGCTTCCCAGGCGGCGGTGACGGCCTCCTCGGCCTCGGCGTCGGTGACCGGAGTGAACAGGTTGCCGATCGCCGCAGCGCCGAAGGCCAGCTCGCTGACCCGCACCGGCCCCGGCCCGAGGATGTTCTGGCGCATGGTCACGCCTTCTGTTCGGGTCGCAGGCGCAGCCCCGCCATGCCGCCGTCGACCGCGAGGGCGGTGCCGGTGACCGAGGCGGCCGCGGGGGAGGACAGGTAGGCGATGGCGGCGGCTACCTCGTCGGCGCTGACCATGCGGCCGGTGGGCTGTCGGGCGTTCAGGGCGGCGCGTTCGGCGTCCGGGTCGGCGGCGGCCTGCAGCAGCCGGCCGACCCACGGGGTGTCGACCGTGCCGGGGTTGACGCAGTTGAACCGGATGCCCTCGCGGACGTGGTCCGCCGCCATCGACAGCGTCAGCGACATCACCGCGCCCTTGCTGGCCGCGTACAGCGCCCGCTGCGGCAGTCCGGTGGTGGTGACGATGGAACCGATGTTCACCACCGACGCGTGCGCGGAACGACGGAGATGGGGCAGGGCGGCGCGGGTGGTGCGGACGATGCCGACGACGTTGACGTCCAGCACGCGCTGCCACTGCTCGTCCGTGTTGTCCTCCACCGTGCCGATCGCGCTGATGCCCGCGCAGTTGACCACGATGTCGATCCCGCCGAAAGCACCGGCCACCGCGTCGACCGCGGCCCGGACCGAGGCGTCGTCGCCGACGTCGGCGGTGAAGCCCGTCAGCCGCTCCTCCAGCGATGCCGGGTCGAGATCGAGGACGGCGACCCGCGCGCCCCGCTCCGCGAGCAGGGACGCGGTGGCGAGCCCGATGCCGGAGGCACCGCCGGTGACCACCGCCGCCAGTCCCGCAAGATCGGTGGCCGTCATGCGTCCGCCCTCCAGTCGCCCGCCGGCCCGGTGGCCCGGACGGAGGCGTCCTGGTACCGGTGGGTGTCTATCGGCGCCCGGAGTGCACTGGTTGCGGACAAGGGTGTGCCTTTCACGCGTTGCGGAACGTCTGGCGCTGGGTGCCGAGGCCGTCGATGGACAGCTGGACGGTGTCGCCCTCGCGCAGGTACGGGGTGCCGGGCAGGCCGAGGGCCACGCCGGCGGGGGTGCCGGTGTTGATGACGTCGCCGGGGTTGAGCACCATGTACTGGCTGAGATAGCGGACGAGGTGGGCGACATCGAAGATCATGTTCTTGGTGTTGCCGTCCTGGCGGAGCTCGCCGTTGACGGCCAGGCGCAGGCCGAGGCTCTGCGGGTCGCCGATCTCGTCCGCGGTGACCAGCCAGGGGCCCATCGGGTTGAAGCTCTCGCAGGACTTGCCGAGGTCCCACTGCGCGGAGTACTCGAGCTGGAACTCCCGCTCGGAGACGTCGTTGCTGATCGTGTAGCCCGCGACGCAGTCCGCCGCCTCGGCGGGGTCGGCGAGGTAGCGCGCGGTGCGGCCGATCACGACGGCGAGTTCCACCTCCCAGTCGGTCTTCACCGAGCCGCGCGGGATCAGTACCTGGTCGTACGGGCCGACCACCGTCGCCGGGTCCTTCATGAAGACCACCGGCCGGGCCGGGATGGCCGCCCCGGTCTCCTCCGCGTGATCGCGGTAGTTCAGACCGACGCACACCACCTTGCCCGGCCGCGCCACCGGCGCACCGACCCGCAGACCGGCGACGTCGACCTCGGGCAGCTCACCGGCAGCCAGCGCCGCCCGGGCCCGCTCGACCCCGCCCGAGGCGAGGAACGCCCCGTCGACGTCCCCGGTCAGCTCCGAGAGGGCGAACACGCGTCCGTCCTCGCCGCGGACTGCCGGGACTTCCTCGCCCGGTGCCCCGATCCGAAGCAACTTCATGTCGAACTCCTATCAACACATCGGATGAATCTGCGGCATCCCGACCATAAAAGTCGAGGCCGGAGCATCACAACGGGTCACTCCGATGTTTTCACTTGCGGATACACCAGATGAATTCCCTGGCCGACGCTGTCAGTCAGCGTCGGAGCCGGAACTCGGCACGTCCGCTCTGACCAGGCCTTCGGCGCGCAGATGCTCCCAGAGGCCCGCGGGGACGGGCCGGCGGTGGAGCTCCGCGTTGCGTTCGACCTGTTCGGCGGTCCGCATTCCCAGGGTGACGTTGACGACGCCGGGATGGGTGAACGGGAAGGCGATGGCGGCGGCGGGAAGACTGGTGCCGTACTGCTCACAGACGTCGGCGATGGCCTGTGCCCGCTGGACCAGGTCCGTCGAGGCGTCCTGGTAGTCGTACTTCATGCCGGACGCGGGCCTGTCGTGGGAGAGCAGTCCGGAGTTGAACACGCCGACCGCGACGACGCTCTTGCCCAGCTCCTGTGCGGCGGGAAGGACGTCGTCGAGGGCGGACTGGTCGAGGAGGGTGTAGCGTCCGGCGAGCATCACCACGTCGGCGGCGGTCTCGCGCAGGAAGCGGCTGAGCATGGCCGACTGGTTCATGCCGGCGCCGATCGCGCCGACAACGCCCTGGTCGCGGAGGTCGGCGAGGGCGGGCATGGCCTCCTCGGCGGCCTGCTGCCAGTGGTCGTCGGGGTCGTGCAGGTAGACGACGTCCAGGCGGTCCAGGCCCGTGCGCCGGAGCGTTTCCTCGATGGAACGGAGCACTCCGTCACGGCTGAAGTCCCACTGGCGGCGCAGGTCGTCGCGGACGGCGAAGCCCTCGGTGTCGACCCCGCAGGGCCGCTCGTTGGGGACGAGCAGCCGGCCCACCTTCGAGGAGATGACGTACTCCTCCCGCGGGCGCACCTGAAGAGCGTCGCCGAGGCGTCGCTCGGAGAGGCCGAGGCCGTAGTGCGGTGCGGTGTCGAAGTAGCGGATCCCGGCGTCCCAGGCCGCGTCGATCGCGGCCGCCGCGTCGAAGCCCGGGGTGACGCGGTACAGGTTGCCGATCACCGAGGCGCCGAAGCCGAGTTCGGTGACCGCGACCGGCGTGTTCTGGATCTTCCGGAGGCGCAAGAGGTGCTCCCTGGTGGTGCGGGCGGGGACGCCGGTCAGCGTCTGACGGCGGCGGAGGCACCCGCGATCAGCGCCTCGACCTCGCCGATCGAGGCCATGGTGTTGTCGCCGGGCGTGGTCATGGTGAGGGCGCCGAGCGCGGTGCCGTAGGCGAGGGCGCGCTCCAGACCGGCACCGGCGAGCAGGCCGTGGATCAGGCCGGCGGCGAAGCCGTCGCCGGAGCCGATGCGGTCCAGGACGTGCAGGCCGGGCATCGAGGGGCCGAGGACGTAACCGGTCTTGGCCGACCAGGCGGCCGAGGACCAGTCGTTCACCCCGGCCGAGGGGACCTCGCGCAGGGTCGTCGCCAGCACCTGGGCCCCGGGGAGCAGACCGGCCACCGAGGCGAGCGCGTCCGGCACCTCGTCGGCGCCGAACCGGTCGGCACCGGGATGGCGGCCCGCCATCCCCAGCGCACCCACGATGACGTCGGCGTGCCGGGCGAGCCGCAGGTCCACCTCGCGGGCACGCTCCGGTCCGCCCCGGCCGGCCCACAGGCTCGGGCGGTAGTTGGGGTCGTAGGAGACGGTGAGTCCGTGGCGGCGGGCCGCCGTCATCGCCTCCTCGGCGACGTCGGCGGTGGTGTCGGACAGGCCGGCGAAGATGCCGCCGGTGTGGAACCAGCGCACGCCCGCGGCGAAGACCGAGTCCCAGTCGACGTCCCCCGTGCGCAGCTGGGAGACGGCGGTGTGGGCGCGGTCGCTGACGCCGAGCGCGCCCCGGATGCCGAAGCCCCGCTCGACGAAGTTGAGGCCGTTGCGGGCGGTGCGGCCGATGCCGTCGTCCGGCATCCAGCGGATCAGCGAGGTGTCCACACCGCCTTGCAGCATGAGGTCCTCGACCAGCCGGCCCACCGCGTTGTCGGCGAGCGCGGTGACCACGGCCGTGCGCAGGCCGAAGCAGCGACGCAGCCCGCGCACCACGTTGTACTCACCGCCGCCCTCCCAGACCCGGAAGGTGCGGGCGGTGCTGATCCGGCCCTCACCCGGGTCGAAGCGCAGCATGACCTCGCCGAGCGCCACCACCTCGGTCACGGCGTCCCCACCTCCACGGCCTCGGCCGTCAGGCGGCGGATCTCGCCGTAGGCGCTGGCGTTGAGGTGTGCGGGCGTCGCCATCCAGCTGCCGCCGACGGCGAGGACCGAGGGCTCGGCGAGGTAGCCGGCCAGCTGCTCGGCGCCGATCCCGCCGGTCGGCACGAAGCGCACTCCCGGGAACGGCGCCGCGAGCGCGCGGAGCGCCCGCAGGCCGCCGATCGATTCGGCGGGGAACAGCTTGACGGTGGTGATGCCAGCCTTGAGGGCGCGCATCAACTCGGTCGCGGTCGCGGTGCCGGGCACCACGGGCACCCCCAACTCCCGGCACTTGGCGACCACTTCGGCGTCGAAGCCGGGAGAGACGACGAAGCGTGCCCCGGCCGCCACCGCGCGTTCCGCCTGCTCCGCGCTGAGGACCGTGCCGGCCCCGACGGCCAGGCCGCCGTGGGCGGCCATGGTCTTGAGGACCTGCTCGGCGTCCGGGGTGCGGAAGGTGACCTCGGCGCACCGCGCACCGCCCTCGAAGAGCGCGTCCGCCAGCGGGCCCGCGGCGGACGGTGCGCGTACGGTCAGCACCGGCACCACGCGGGTACCCGCCAGGACGGAGGCCAGGTCGGCGGTCATCGGCCGAGCCATCCGCCGTCGACGGGCAGGACGGTGCCGTGGACGTAGGCGGCGGCGTCGGAGGCCAGGAAGACGGTGGCGCCGGCGAGGTCCTCGGCCCGGCCCCAGCGGCCGGCCGGGATCCGCTCCAGGATCGCCTTGCTGCGCGCCGGGTCGTCCTGCAGCGCCTGGGTGTTGTCGGTGGCGATGTAGCCGGGCGCGATGGCGTTGACGTTGACGCCGTGATGGGCCCACTCGTTGGCCAGCGCCTTGGTCAGTCCGGCGACGCCGTGCTTGGCTGCGGTGTAGCCGGGGACCGTGATGCCACCCTGATAGCTGAGCAGCGACGCGGTGAAGATGATCTTCCCTTGGCCGCGGGCGACCATCGCCGCGCCGACCGCCCGGGCGAGCGCGAACTGCGCGCTCAGGTTGACCTGGAGCACCAGGTCCCAGTCGGTGTCGGGGTGTTCGGCGGCCGGTGCGCGGCGGATGGTGCCGGCGTTGTTGACCAGGATGTCCACCGGCCGCTCCCGACCCGCGAGGTCCGCGCCCAGGGCGCGCACCGCCTCCCGGTCGACGAAGTCGGTCTGGATGGCCTCGAAGGTGCGGCCCGCGGCCAGGACGTCCTTGGCGACGTCGCTGCCGCTCTCCTCCAGGTTGGCGCTGACGCCGATGACGTCCGCGCCGGCCTCGGCCAGGGCGCGGGCCA